>DAHZDR010000333.1 GCA_027403435.1 Deltaproteobacteria bacterium | reverse complement strand
CACCGCGATTGTCCGCGACTGGATTTTCGGGAAAAACGCGGCCTTCGCCGCGCTCTGTCAGCCGGGCCGGCTGGATTGGCGCGAGCTTTCGCCCAGCGTCGCAACCACCGCGGCTGAAACCGTCATGCGCACCGCTGTCGGCGCCGACACCGGACTGCGCTGCGCCGTCCTGCCCGTCGCCGCAAAAATTCCGCGCCACGCCGGCGCCGCCGGGCCGGAACCGTCCGGCGCCGCGATCGCCGTGCGCATCCGCTCAGTGCATGGCGGCGGCGCGCTATTGTATGCGCCCTGCTTCCGCCGCCTCGACGAGGCGCTGATCGACGCGGCGCGCGGCGCCGCCTGCCTGATCCTCGACGGCAGTTTCTGGTGGGAAGACGAAATGGCGCGGCGCGGCGTCGGCGCGGCCACCGCGTCCGCGATGGGCCATCTGGCGATCGGCGGTCCGCACGGCAGTCTCGCGGCGTTGCGCACGCTGTCCGGAATGAGGAAACTTTACTCCCATATCAACAACACCAACCCAATCCTCGATGACAACTCCGCCGAGCGCCGCCTGCTGGCCAGCGCCGGATTCGAACTCGCCGCGGACGGGATGACGCTGGAACTGTAGTCCGATGAGCGAATCGATCACGCTCCCGCCGCCCGATCCGCCCGAGCGCTTGGTCGCGCGGATGCGCGCTGTCGGCGCCGCCGCCTATCACGACCGCCATCCGTTCCACCTGCTGATGCATCAGGGGCGGCTGACCCGCCGCCAGCTTCAGGCGTGGATCGAAAACCGCTTTTACTATCAGTGGCGGATTCCGAAAAAGGACGCGATTATCCTCGCCAAGGCCGACGATCCCGAGTTTCGCCGCGCCTGGATTGGCCGAATTATCGATCACGACGGCGACGCCGCGCGCGAAGGCGGAATCCGCAAATGGCTCCGGCTGGCGCAGGCCGCCGGCCTCGATCCCGACGAAGTCCTGAGCCTGCGTAAGGTGCTGCCGGCCGTGCGCTTCGCGGTTGACGCCTACGTCGAACTGGTCGCGACGCGCCCGCTGGTCGAAGCGGTCGCGTCCTCGCTGACCGAACTGTTCGCGCCCGAACTGATGGCGAATCGGGTGGAGGCGCTCGAGCGGCTCTATCCGTGGCTGGATCGCGCCGGACTCGACTACTTTCGCGGCCGGCTCGCCGAGGCGCCGCGCGACGCCGCTTTCGGACTCGATTTCGTCGTCAGTCATTGCCCAACGCGCGCGCAGCAGGACCGCGCAATCGACGCGCTCACCACCAAATGCCATATCCTCTGGAGCCTGCTCGACGCGATTCATTTCGCCTACGTCACGCCCGGATGGGCGCCGCCGCTATGGAACGGAGCGGATTGAATCCGGCCGCATCCGGCGCCGAATGGCGCCCGCGGCTGACCGCCGGCGTCCGGCTGCGCACCGATCCGGCGGACGGCCGCGAACGGCTGCTGTTTCCCGAAGCCGCGCTCGAATTGAATGCAACGGCGGCGGCGATAATCCGCCTGTGCGACGGACGCCGCTCGCTCGCCGAAATCGTCCGCGAACTCGCCCTGCGCTTCGGCGTGGACGCGGCGATCGCGCACGAAACCTCCGGCTTTCTCGACGCGATGCGCGCGCGGCGGCTGGTCGAATGACCGCGCTAGCGCCACCGCGTTCGCTCGTCGCGGAACTGACTTACCGATGCCCGCTCGGCTGTCTTTATTGCTCGAATCCGGTCGATTTCGCGCGAAATCGCGCCGAATTATCCACGGCTGAATGGTCGTCGGCATTCGCCCAAGCCGCCGATCTGGGCGTCTTGCAGCTCCATTTGACTGGCGGCGAACCGCTCCTGCGCGACGATTTGACGGCGCTGGTCGCGTCCGCCCGCGCTCGCGACCTCTATATCAACCTGATCACCAGCGGCGTGGGCCTGAATGATGCGCGGCTCGCGGCGCTGCGCGACGCCGGTCTCGACCACGTTCAATTGAGCCTTCAGGACGCCGACGAAGCGGGCGCCGACCACGTCGCCGGCGCGCGGACGCATCGGCGGAAACTGGCGGCCGCGCGCGCCATCGCGCGGCTCAACCTGCCCCTCACGATCAATTTCGTGGTCCATCGACTGAACCTTGACCGGATCGACGCGATGGTCGAACTGGCGGCGGCGATGGGCGCGCGGCGGGTCGAACTGGCAAGCGCGCAATTCCACGGATGGGCGTATCTCAACCGGCGCTATCTGATGCCGTCGCGGGCGCAAAACGATCGCGCCGAAGCGCGCGCGCGGGCGGCGGCGGCGCAATTCGTCGGCGTGATGGAAGTGGTTTTCGTGCGCAACGATTATCTGGCCGGCGCGCCCAAGCCGTGCATGGGCGGATGGGGCCGCGGCA
>DAHZDR010000324.1 GCA_027403435.1 Deltaproteobacteria bacterium | reverse complement strand
ATTGCACCCTGATCCGCCCGTTGGTCGTCAATGAGAAGCCGGGGACGGGCCCCGAACGAGACACCCCACACGATCATAGTGGCGTTCCTTGCAAGGCTCCGACTGGCGCGGGGGCGGTCGCGGAAGGGCGCGGGATTTGCCAGACTGGGCCTTTCGCCAGATCCGGCATGTGGGGAATCTCCGCGCCGACCGCCGCGCCGGGATTCCCTCGCGAGGCGATGTCCGAAACGATCCGATGTCCGACGAAGTAGCCCGCAGTCCCTCCGACGAAACTATCGCGGAAACTCCCGCCGCCCTCGCCGGCGCGGAAATTTCCGCCGGAGACGCGGCCTTCGCGCCGTCCGCGTCCGGCCGCGGAATCCGCGGCGCCTTCCGCGCGCTGCGCCATCGCAATTTCCGCCTCTACTTCGGCGGCCAGCTCACCTCGCTGATCGGCACCTGGATGCAGACCGTGGCGCAGGCCTGGTTGGTGCTGAAGCTGACCAACTCCCCGCTGATGCTCGGCGTGGTCACGTTCGCCAACTATCTGCCGATTCTGCTGGTGGCGCTGTTCGCGGGCGTGATCGTCGATCACGTCGATCGGCGCCGGCTTATAATCGTCGCGCAGGCGCTGCTGATGCTGAGCGCGTTCGTGCTGGCGGCCCTGACCTGGACGGGCGCGGTGCGGGTCGAACACGTTATCGCGCTGGCGGCGTTCAACGGCGTGGTCAGCTCGTTCGATATGCCGGGGCGCCAGGCGTTCGTGGTCGAGATGGTCGGGCTGGAGGATTTGCCCAACGCGATCGCGCTCAACTCGATGATGTTCAACGGCGCGCGCACGCTCGGCCCGGCGATCGCCGGCTTTCTGATCGCGCTGGTGGGCGTCGCGGCCTGTTTCTTCCTCAACGGCGTGAGCTATCTGGCCGTGATCTGGAGCCTGTTCGCGATGCGGCTCAAGCGCAAGGCCGGCGACGGTCTCGGCGTGAGCATGTTCCAGCGGCTGCGCGAAGGGGCGTCGTACGTCAGGACGCATCGGCCGACGTTTTATCTGCTCGCGCTGGTGGCGCTGAACAGCGGCCTGGGCGTGCAATACGCCGTGCTGATCCCCGTCTTCGCCAGGAATATCCTGCACGCCGGCGCGCGCGGCTACGGCCTGCTGATGGCGGCGCAGGGGGTGGGCGCCGTGCTCGGCGCGGTGGCGCTGGCGGCGCGCTCGGGCACGGCGCGCGGCCTGCGTGAAAACCTGACGGTGGGCCTGTTCATCACGGCGATCGCGATTGTCGTCTTCGGGCTGTCAACCTCGCTGTGGCTGTCGCTGGGGGCGCAGATGTTGATCGGCGCGGGCCTGATCAACTACATGGCGGCGACCAACACCATGCTGCAATTGTTCGTCTCCGACGAATTGCGCGGCCGCGTGATGAGTTTCTATACGTTTTCGTTTATCGGGATGGCGCCGGCGGGCGCGCTCGCGGTCGGCTACCTGGGCGAGCGGTTGAGTCCGGCGGCGGCGGTCGTCGCCTGCGGCGCGCTTTCGCTGGCCTGCGCGTTGATTCTGCTGACGCGGCTCAAGCTGTTCGCGGCGGCGCAGGCCGGAATCGAGCCGGCGGCAATCGTCCCGGCGGTTTAGCGGCGCTTGCGCCCGCCGCGCGCCTGGTCCGCCAGACGCGCGGCCGCCCGGTTGCGGGCGGCGTTCGCGACGGCGTCGCGAACGCGGGCGCAAGCCGCGGACGCCGCGCTTTTTGCGGGCGCGATCGCCGCTTCCCGAAAATGCCGCGCGAACCGCTATAATCGGCGGCGATGGAGCCGGTGGAAAAAGACCGCAAACGCAAGCCGCCCGGCACGCCTGACGCGGCGGCGCTCAGGAGGCTGCCGTCGGTCGATGAATGCCTGCGCGCGGCGCAAGACGACGGCGCGCTGATGGCGGCGGGACGCGCGCCGCGCGCGGAAACCATTCGGCGGGCGCTCGCGGAGCTGCGGGCGCGAATCGCGGCGGGCGGCGAAATTGCCGCGCGCACGCGGGAAGAGCTGGCCGCCGTCGTAATCGCTGACGCGCGCGCGGCGCTCGCCGCCGACCAACCGCGGATGCGCGCGGTGGTCAACGGCACCGGCGTCGTGCTGCATACCAATCTCGGCCGCGCGCCGCTGGCCGAGAGCGCGATCGAGGCGATCGCGAGCGCCGCGCGCGCGCCGGTCAATCTGGAATACGACCTCGCCTCGGGCGGCCGCGGCGAGCGCGACGCGATCGTCGAAAACGAACTGTGCGCGCTGACCGGCGCCGCAGCCGCGACCGTGGTCAACAACAACGCGGCGGCGCTGCTGATCGCGCTGAACACACTGGCCAACGGCCGCGAAGCGATCGTCTCGCGCGGCGAATTAATCGAAATCGGCGGCTCCTTCCGGCTGCCCGAGCTGATGGCGCTGAGCGGCGCGCGGCTGCGGGAAGTGGGCACGACCAACCGCACCCATCCGGAGGATTACGTCCGCGCGATCGGCGCGGAGACCGCGATCCTGCTCAAGGTGCATCCGTCGAACTACCGGATCGTCGGTTTCACGGCGGCGGTCGGGCTGGCCGAGATGGCCGCGATCGCGCGGACGCATCAATTGGTGGCGATGGAGGACCTGGGCGCGGGCGCGCTGATCGATCTGAGCGCGTACGGGCTGCCGCGCGAGCCGCTGGTGGGCGAACGAATCGCGGCGGGCGCGGACCTGGTGACGTTCTCGGGCGACAAGCTGCTGGGCGGACCGCAGGCCGGAATAATCGTGGGGCGGCGCGATTTGATCGAGCGGATTCGGCGCAATCCGCTCAAACGCGCGCTGCGCTGCGACAAGCTGACGCTGGCCGCGCTGGCGGCGACGTTGAGCATCTACCGGCGCGACGACGACCCGGCGGAGCGGCTGCCGGCGTTGCGGATGCTGCGGCGGAAGGCGGCCGAGCTCGAACGGATCGCGCGCGCGGCGCGGGAAATTCTGACGGCGCGGCTGGGCGCGGGCTTCACGCTCGAAGTGATCGAATCGACCGGCGAAATCGGCTCGGGCGCGCAGCCGGCCGCGCAACTCGAATCGCGCGCGGTGCGGATTACCCATCCGGAGCGTTCGCCGGACGCGATCGCGGCGCTGTTCCGGCGCGCGCGTCCGCCGGTAATCGGGCGGATTCGGGACGGCGCGTTTCTGATCGACGTGCGCGCGATCGAGGACGCGGCGGCGCTGGCGGTCGCGATCGAACCGGACTGAACGCCGCGGTAGTAATTGCTTGCGCTGGCCCGGTTGGCGGACGTAAACCGGATTCAGGCGCAAAGACGCCGCACAAAGGAGCTGCCGATGCCGGACAAAACCTACAAAATCGTCGAAGTGGTCGGGATTTCCGAGGAAAGCATCCAGCACGCGGTTCGTAACGCCATGGCCAAGGCGGGCCATACGCTGCGCAATATCGATTGGTTCGAGGTGCAAAACATCCGCGGCGCGATGCATGGCGGGAAGCTGGAATTCCAGGTCGAAGTGCGGATCGGCTTTCGCCTGGAAGGATCGCCGGTGAGCTGAAGACGGCGCGCCTGCCAATCCTCGCGCGGCGCATGCCGCGGGATTCGGCAGGCGCCAGCCGGGCTGGAGCGGACCGGATCGGCGTTGCCGCGCCGGGCAAGACGATCGACGGGCTTGG
>DAHZDR010000322.1 GCA_027403435.1 Deltaproteobacteria bacterium | reverse complement strand
CGAGCGAGATCGCTTATGCGCGCGAGCGCGGAACCGGGCAATGAAGCGCGATCCACGATATCGTGCGTCGAGTGTAGGAAATGGTTAACGATCGATCCTGACGCCGCCGCGACGCCAATTCGCCGATCTCCGCGCTATCGGTGAATTTGCGACCTTTGCTCGACTCACGCGCGGCCGGCGGCGGATTGCGGCCGCCCGTTCAACTCGCGAGCGCATCCGGCGCGCCTACCCGTGATAAAGATCAAATCAGCGTGGCGCCGCTCAGATTCAGAATCTGGCCGGTGGTATAGCCCGCTTCTTCGGAGGCGAAATAGAGCGCGGCCTCGGCGATCTCCTCGGGCCGTCCGATCCGTCCAACCGGAATCCGGCGGCGAAAATTCGCCAGCGCTTCTTCGGTAAAATTGCTCAGAATCGGCGTATCGACCAGACCCGGCGCGATCGCGTTGACGGTCACCCCCAGCGCGGCGAACTCCGCCGCCAGCGCCTTGACCACGCCGTGCGCCCCCGTCTTGGCCGCCGCGATATGCGCCATCTCGGGATAGCCGGTCAGCCCCGAAATCGCGGTGACGCAAATCACTCTGCCCCATCCCCGGCGCGCCATCGGACCCAGCGCCGCGCGCGCGCAATTGAAGATGCCCTTCAGATCGACCGTTAGCGCCTCATCCCATTGCGCCTCGCTGAGTTCGAGGAACGGCGCGTGATGGAACACGCCGGCGTTGCAGACGAGGATGTCCAGATGGCCGAATTCGCGCTCGGCCCGCTCGACCATCGCTTGCGCCTCCGCAAAACTGCCAACGTTGGCGCGGACGCCGAGCGCGCGGGCGCCGGACGCTTCGATCTCCCTGACCACGTTCGCGATTTTCTCTTCGCTCCGGCCGTTGATCACGACGCCGGCGCCTTCGTGCGCAAAACGCGTCGCGAGCGCGCGGCCGATTCCGGAGCTGGAGCCGGTGACCAGCGCGGTTTTCCCGTTAAGCCGCATGGCGAACCTCCCTGGAAGGGGACGCGTTCGGCGCGGCTCGATACAGATGATCGCCAGGCGCGATCTATCCGCGGCCGGCCGTTGGCGCCGCTATCGACTTGCCGATAGATACTCCCGCGCGCGGAAAATTACCCGCGCCGCAGCGCCGGCAGGGCTTCGGCCGCAAAGCGCTCCAGCGAGCGCATCGCCTTGGCCGGCGCGAGTCCCGGCAACTGCATGCTCAAGATAATCTCGGTCATCAGATTGGTCGCCGCGAGTTCGCCGAGTTTGCGGGCGACTTCCCCGGGCGGACCGAGAATCGCGCCGCGCCGAATCCGCTCGGCGTCGGGACGAATCCAGTTCTGGTCCGGACCGGCGGCCGCTCCCAGCCATTTACCGTAAAGCTCCGCCTGATACATCGCGGGGCCTTCGATATCGCGCCAGGCGGCCTCGGCGCTGTCGGCGACATAGACGATTCGGCTGTTGACGATACTGAATTCGGCAGGGTTGCGGCCCAGCGCGGTCAACCGTTCACGATAAAGCGCGACTTCGCGCAGGCCCAGGTTGCAGGCGAACGACAAGCCAAGTTCGGCGCCGCGTTCGATCGCCCGGCGGGTCATCCCCGCCCACAGAATCTCCGGATGCGGCCGGCTGACGGGGCGCGGCAGCACGCGCGCGTCCTTGAACTGAAAGTGCTTGCCCGCATGACTGAAGCGCTCGCCGGTCCATGCGCGCCGCAGGATTTCAATCGTTTCGAGCGTGCGGCTGAGCCGGGTCTCGCGCGACGCCTGAAAGCCGGCAAATTCCTCCGCCCGATAGCCCATCCCGATACCGAGCCGGAGCCGTCCGTTGGAGATTACGTCGATCGCGGCGGCGTCCTCCGCCAATCGCAGCGGATGGTAAAACGGAGCGAGCAGCACATAAGTGCCAAGCGCGACCCGGCGCGTGCGCGCGGCGATCGCCGCCAGCGCGGGCATCACCGCGGACAGATAGCCGTCGTCGGTAAAGTGATGCTCGGTGAGCCAGATCGAATCGAGGCCGGCCTGATCGGCGAATTCGGCCTGCCGCAGCATCGCGGCGTAAAACTCCGCCGGTTCCATCGCCGCGCCCGGCGGCATCCGGAAATCGAGCATGTAGCCGAACTTGATAAGCATGGCGCGCTCCGTCCTCTCGCAAATTCCGCATGCACGATAGCGACGCTCCGGCTAATCCATCAAGCGCTCGGCCGCGCCCGCCGGCATGGCCGCAAGCAAACCGCAAGTAAGACGTCATCCAAAGCTTGCGACGGGGCATATTGCGGAGCGCGAGGCGGATTTTTCCGAAGCCGCCACAGTGCGGTCTAATCCGCGAGGCTGGCCGGAGGTTTACTCGCCCCATATTGCACTAAAAAGATACAAGGATTAGTTTAGACGCCAGGTATCATCTAATTTCAGGTGATTTTATGCGATTGCGGAACGTTCG
>DAHZDR010000321.1 GCA_027403435.1 Deltaproteobacteria bacterium | reverse complement strand
TCGAACGCGGCCGGGCGAACCCCGCCCTGCCCTGCTTTGAAGTTGACGAGACGCTGGCCGCCCTCGGCGCGCTGGCGCATTTCCATCTCCATCGCATTCGCGGCCCCCATAATCCGCCGGTAATTGCGATCGGCGGCGCCGTCGGCAAAACCACGACCAAAGAACTGACGGCGGCGCTGGCGCGCGCGCTGTACGGCGAAATTCTCGCGACGCCCGGCAATCTCAACAATCTGATCGGCGTACCGATGACGATCCTTACGCTGAGCGGCGCCGAACGCGCCGTGGTGCTTGAATGTGGCACCAATCGGACCGGCGAAATCACGCGGCTCGCCGCGATCGTCGAACCCGATGTCGCGCTGGCGCTCAACGCCGATATCGAACATACCGAGGGCCTTGGTTCGCTCGAAGGCGTCGCCGACGAGGAAGCGGCCCTGTTTTCGACCGCGCGGATCGCGGTCTTCGCGCCGGGCGAAACCATGATCGCCGAACGCGCACCGTCAGGCATTGCACAGGTAAAATTCGGCGCCGAAGCCGCCACCGACGTGCGCCTTGTGAGCCGCACCGTGGTCGCGCCCGGCCGTCAGCGGATCGCCCTGGCGCTGAATCGCGCGATGACCGCGCCAGGCGTCGAACCGACGCTCGAGGCCACGCTCGGGCTGATCGGCTCCGCCGCGGCGATGAACGCCGCCGCCGCCGTCGCCGCCGTAATCGCCGCCTACGGCCGTCCGCTCGGCCGCGAGCAAATCACCGCGATGGCGCGCGCGCTGGCCACGGTCGAACCGGTCGCGGGCCGGCTGGCGACCCGAACCATTAGCGGAGTCGTGGCGATCGACGACAGCTATAACGCCAATCCGCGTTCGGTGCGCGCCGCGCTGGAAGCCGCGCGCGAAACCGCCAACAGCCTCCGCGGCAGATTAATCGTAACCCTCGGCGACATGCTCGAGTTAGGCGCCTTCGCCCCCGCGATGCATCAGGCGGCGATCGAGGATTTGCGCAGCGCGCGGGCGGACGCGGCGGTGCTGGTCGGCGCCGAATTTGCCGCCGCGCTCGAACGGCTCGGCACCTCCGCCCGCGGCGCAATCGCCGCCACGGTCGCAACCGCGTCCGACAGCGCGGGGGCCGGCGCGATCGTCAGCGCGATCGTCCGGCCCGGCGACATACTATTGGTGAAAGGTTCGCGCGGAATCGCGATGGAACAAATAATCGCCGCCCTCGAGCAGTGACCCGCATATTCAGGAACAACTTTGCCAATCGGCAATGCGCCGAGCGCCGCGAGCGCATTCATGAACGCGCCTTGAACTTGCGCCATCCGACAACGCCGCAGCTTGGCTAATTGCTCAAAGTTGGCGGCGATCATTCAGGCGTTCCCGCCGCGGCCACGCGGGAACGCCTGCCCTTTACAGGTCAATTCATTGCGCCATAGCGGGCCTGCCGAGAAACGGATCGGTCGAAACGTTGCCAACGGCGGTGGCGCACGCCGGATTGCCGCCCGGCCCTTTGCCACATCCCCAAAAGTTGTTGGTCGCATTTACCAGCGCGTCGTTCGTGCCGGTGTTGTTCACGCCCGTACTGCGCGGCGCAAAATTGTTCTCATGGGCATCAACGATGTAACAGGGCGCGGCGGCGGAACCGCAATTACTCCAGCCAGGCGCACCCACCCAGATGTCGTTGGTCTCATCTTTGATGGTGTTGCCAACGATTTTTATGCCGGTTAGCGGCGCGGCGGCCGCGTCCGCGTAAACGTCGATGCCGGTTGGTTCGGCCGGGCCATTGGTTTCACCTGGTCCCGGATTCGGGTCGGCGCCGTTATCCGCAATCTGGTTGCCGACCACGGAGGTGTTGTTCAGCCTTTGTCCAGGCGCATGACTGTGGAAAATCACCCCGGCGCTGGTGTTCCGGATTAGCTGGTTGCCGACGATGAGGTGCTTATACGAGGCGGTACCCGGCGTGGGCGCGAACACTCCCGTGCCGGCCGCGCCGTTGTCTTCCGAGAGATTGTCCGCCACCGTGTCGTTGTACACGCCGAAGGAAGGGCGGCCGATATTCCCCCCACTGCCATTGGACGGATGGGAGGGAAGCGTGATTCCGCAGTCGGGAATATTGCGCTCGACCTGGTTATCGCTGGCCAGGTTGTCGTGATTGGCGTTGGTCTCGTCCGTAAGCAGGATTCCTCCCGCATTATCCATGATCAAATTGTTCGTGACCGTCGAGAACGCCACGCCGTCAAGATGGACGCCTTCGCCGCAGTCTTCCTGCTCAAAAGCCGGCGCCGCGGGAACGCTCCCCTTCGCGGGACAGGTCGGCGGCGTCGCGCTCGTGTCGAGCGCCAGGTCATTGTTGTGGACGAGATTGTTCGAGACGGTGACGCCGTCGATCTCGGGCGCGGCTGGCGTACAAGGCTCCGGGAAGGGCACCTCGCAGTTTGCCGCCGGCCCTTCGACCAGGATTCCCTCATGCTCGGCGTTCTCGATCGTAAAGCCGTCGATAGTTACATCATTGGCCTGGTCGAAAACTCCATTTTGTTGTCCGGTCGCGTCGATGATGGTGTTCCTGCGATTCTGACCCATCAGCGTAAGTCCGGTCAGGCTGGACGATATCGTCACCATCTCGGAGTACGTACCGGGCAGAACAAACACCGTATCATGCGCCGACGCCGCGCTCACCGCGGCGCCGATCGTTGAATACGCGGCCACGCACTTGAGCCTCGCGGCGAGCCCCTTCGGAATTGTTCCCGAGGCTTTGACGCACAGAACCTTCGGCGAAGGCGTAGCACCGGCGCGAGCCGTTGCGGCGAACCCGATCGCCAATACCACCGCGGCGGCCGTAACCAGAGCGCGTCTTCCGGCGGACGCAATCGCCAATGACGACGCGAAGCGCCAAGTCAGTTCCTTCATGGTCTCCCCCTCCCGCTGGGCATGGTCCAGATCGTTGCAGGCCGTAAGCGCCACAACCGTCGTCAATGGCGGTTGTGAGCCGATCCAGCCGTTGTTAAGAAGGATTAATGCCTCGTCTCCACGATGTCAATCAATTAGCGCCTTACGGCCCAACCAATGATTATGGCGTGCCCAGGCATTGGTTTTGCGCGGCGCCCGCCCCCGGATACGGAGCGCCCACCGGATGCTGCGTGCAAATGGCGGAGTTGCACTGGCCGGCGGGAGTGACGATCGGCGTATCCGCGGCCACCGGCGTACCATCGAGATTCTCTCCCAATGGACAAAAGCAGGTGGCGGTCCGCACGCCGTTATGACGTTTGCGGTCAAGCGTGCAGGCGAAGCTGAAGCAATTCGCGAACGTCGCTCCGACATTTTCGCTGGCGGAACAAAGCTGAAGCGTCACAGCCGTATCGATAGGTTGACGCCGCCAATTATTGATCGCTTGGGGAATATTCGATTTCGGCGCGTACAGCGACCACACCTGGCCACGGCCAGGGACCTTGCAGTCGCCCTTCATGTTGCCGCCGTTGACGTCGGCGATCGCGAAACCATCGTACACCGGACAGGTGCAGGCGGCTTCCGGAAAAGAAGCCGGGCCGTTTGTGCTATTCACCTCTATCGTTTGGCCGTCCGGCGTGCACGTCGAGGCCGCGCACAGTGCATACTCCCCCCGGCAAAGTCGGTAACTATATATGAAGTTGACCAGACCGCCGGGCGGCGTCTGCGAGTTCGCGCGCGATGTCGGCGGAACGAGCAACATTGTCAATGCGTACGCGGCAAGTATCAGTCGCTTCATAACTCTCCCCCTTGTCGTGGCTTGAAGCGCTCGCGGCAGCCAACAACATATTGTGCAACGAAATATGACGCTAGCGAATTATGCCAGTTACCGCCGACTGTCAACTATATCTGAGACGCGACGCTCGGCGCGGTCGAACGCTTGCTATGCAATGACGCCGACGCAAGTATACTTGGACATGATGACGCCGCCTGTGACAACCAA
>DAHZDR010000311.1 GCA_027403435.1 Deltaproteobacteria bacterium | reverse complement strand
TTGCGCGCGCTCGGCGCGGAAGCGATCGAGCTCGCCACGATCGCGAGCGCGCCGCCGTCAAGCTACGCCGCGCTCGATCGGGCGATCGACGAAATCGGCGCGTTCGACTGGATAGTTTTCACCAGCGCGCAGGGCGTCGCGAGTTTCATTGCGCGGATGCGCGAGCGGGGGCGCGATCTGCGCGCGCTGAGCGGAGCGGCGCTGGCGGCGATCGGCCCGGCGACGGCGGCGCGGCTCGGCGAATACGCCTTGAACGTGGCGGCGACGCCGCGCGAGTATCGCGCCGAGGCGCTGATCGAGGCGATCGGCGCGGCGCGAATCGCTGGCGCGCGAATCCTGATTCCCCGGGCCGAAATCGCGCGCGAAGTCCTGCCGGACACGCTGCGGCGGCTGGGCGCGCGCGAGGTCGTGGTCGCGCCCGCCTATCGCACGATCAGGCCGGACGCGGCGGCGGCGGAGCGCGTCGTCACGCTGCTGAACGCCGGCGCGATCGACCTTGCCGCATTCACCAGTTCGAGCACGGTGGACAATTTCGTGGCGATCGTCGGCGCGGCGGCGGCGCGCCGGGCCAAAGCCGCCGCGATCGGACCGATCACCGCGGCGAGCGCACGCGCGCATGGACTGGAAGTCGCGGTCGAGGCGAAGCAATACACGATTTCCGGTCTGACGGACGCGATCGCCGGATGGTTCGCCGAAAGACCGCCGGTCTGACCGGTTGCGCGTCGCGGCCCCGCGGTATCATCTATATTCAGGTATATTCAGGCGGGACGGCCCGCCGAGACTTCGCCCGGGAGTGAACGCCGATGGGATTTCCAATCAATCGTCCGCGCCGGATGAGGCGTACCGAGACGCTGCGGCGGATGCTGCGCGAGACGCGGCTGGCCGCCGACGATTTTATCCAGCCCTATTTCGTCTGCCCCGGACGCGACGTGAAAAAGCCGGTCGCGGCGATGCCGGGCGTGGCGCAGATGTCGGTCGATAACGTCGTGCGCGAGGCGCGCGAGGCGTGGGCCGCCGGCGTGCCGGCGGTGCTTTTATTCGGCCTCCCGGCGCGCAAGGACGCGACCGGAAGCGAGGCCTGGAACGATCACGGCGAAGTGCAGCGCGCGATCCGCGAACTCAAGGAGGCGGTTCCCGGACTCGCGATCGTCACCGACGTCTGCATGTGCGAATACACCGACCACGGCCATTGCGGAATCGTGAAGAACGGCGACGTGGATAACGACGCGACGCTGGAACTGCTGGTGCGCGAGGCGCTTTCGCACGCGCGCGCCGGCGCGGACATCGTGGCGCCGTCGGACATGATGGACGGCAGGGTGGGCGCGATTCGCGCGGCGCTGGACGAAGCGGGTTTCGCCGACGTCGCGATCATGGCGTACTCGGCCAAGTTCGCCTCGGCCTTCTATGGGCCGTTTCGCGAGGCGGCGGAATCGGCGCCGCGGTTCGGCGACCGGCGCTCGTATCAGATGGATCCGCCGAACGGCGACGAGGCGATGCGCGAGGTGGCGCTCGACCTTGAGGAGGGCGCGGACCTCGTGATGGTCAAGCCGGCACTGCCGTATCTCGACCTGATTTATCGCGTGAAGCACGAATTCAACGCGCCGGTCGTGGCCTACAACGTCTCGGGCGAGTACGCGATGATTCGGGCCGCCGGAATCAACGGCTGGATCGACGAGGAACGGGCGACGCTGGAGGCGCTGACCTCAATCAAACGGGCGGGAGCCGATCTGATTATCACCTACTTCGCGACCGACGTGGCCAAACGCCTGCGCTAGGAGAAGCTTTGCGGCCGCCGCGGACGCGCGGCGCGACGGCTCTCAGCCGGCAGGCGGGCGGAGCCTGGCGGCGCGCCACGAGCGCATCGCGGCCAGCGCGCGGCGCGACGACTCAGCCGGCAGGCGGGCGGAGCCTGGCGGCGCGCCACGAGCGCATCGCGGCCAGCGCGCGGCGCTGATGATAGGCGAGTTCGTCTTCAGGGTAACGATGCTCCGGGCCGAGCACGCAAGCCGCCCGCGCGTCGCATCGCGGCGCGCATCGCGGTTCATTTTCGACACGAAATTCAAGGCATCGCGGCACGTCCCATCCGGCGGGAAAGGCGACGGCGCCGACCGGACAGGCGGCGATACAGGCGCGCGTGGCGCATCGCGGACACGGATCGAAGGCGAGCGCTTCGCCCGGCGCGTCGATCGCGGCCGCGACAATCAACGCGGCGCGAAACGCGATCCATGGGCCGTAGATGGGATGAACGACCACGCCGAGCAGGCTCGGTCCGGCGAGCCCGGCCAGTTTGCCCAGTTCCATGAAATTGAGCGTGGCGCCGCCGTTCATGAACGGATAAACGGCCACGCATCCGACGCCAGCCGCGGCGGCGACCGCAACGATTTCGCCCTCGATGACGTGGCGCGTGAAATCGTCGAGCGGATTCGCCCGCTCGCGCCATCCGGGATGGTCGTCGGCCCAAGCGTTGAAAACGCGCCAGAAAGCGCCGCCGCCGTTGCCGATCACGACGATCGAGCGGCCGGCCGCGGCGGCGCCGCAGGCCGCGGCGGCATAGGCGGCGCCAACGGCGCGGTCGTAGCGTTCGGCGGGAATCGCGGCGATCAGATTGAGTCCGCGGGGCGCGGCGGCGGCGCGAATCCTGGCGAGCAAATCGGCGCTCATGCGATTTTGTACGTCACCAGCGCGTCGGCGACGAGCGCGCCGCGCGCGTCGTGAATCTCCACGGCGATACTGGCGACGCGCCGGCCGGCGCCGCGGACGCGCGCCCGCGCGACGAGATCGCAGCGCACGCCCGGCGCGATATAGTTCACGGTCATCGCGATGGTCGCGCTGCGTTGCGTTACGGGCATCGTCCAGATTGCGGCGCAAGCGGCGAAATCGGCCAGCGCGGCGATCGCTCCGCCATGAATCGGCACGTCGGGACCGCCGTCATTGAGCAGTTCGAGCGCGAACGGCATCCGCACCGTGGCCGCGCCCGCGTCGGCGGCTTCGACCCGCAGCCCGAGGATCTTCGAGAACGGCGCGGCCTCGAGCGACGCGATCGCGGGAAACCGATCGCGCGGCGCCATCGTCAGAACCCGAGCGCGGCCGGCAGTTCGGCCAAATCGCGAATCACGTAATCCGGCGCGGGCACGTCTGCCGGCGCTGACGCCGCGCCCTTGCTGATCCACGCGGTGCGCATCCCGGCCTCACGCGGACCTTTGACGTCTTCACGCGGGGTGTCGCCGACGAACAGCACCTCGCCAGCGTCGAGCCGCAACATCTCCAGAATGCGCCGATAGATTTGCGGATTGGGTTTGCGCAGGCCGACTTCAGCCGAAATGATCACGGCCTCGAACAGCTCCGCAAGGCCGGTGTCGCCAAGCACCTCGCGGCCGCATTGAGCGTCGTCGAAGTTCGACAGCAGGCCGATGCGAAAATGCGCCGCGAGGCGGCGCAC
>DAHZDR010000279.1 GCA_027403435.1 Deltaproteobacteria bacterium | reverse complement strand
ATGCGCGGCGAATTCCGCCACCCAGTCGTTAAAAACGCGGAAGCACGCCCGCTGCAATTCGGCGTCGTCCAGTCCGAACAGCGGCATCCCGAGGGTGGTGTACAGCACCTCGGCGCGCACGCCGTCGATATCCTGATCCTTGATCCGTTCGACGGGATCCCAGCCGCTCGGCCGCGCCGCCGCGTAACCGTCCTGACGATTCGCGCGGCCAAGAAATTCCTTCAACTCTTGTCCACTGCGGCCGGCGGCGAATCCGCCCGCCACCGGAAACGGCGCAATCCCTGGCGCGACAAACAGGAAATCGCCCTTGCTCTCGCTGCGGATCACGCGCGGCGCGCGCTTGCGGAATTGCTCGTCGAGCCGCTCGGTCCACAGATTGGCCGGCTCCATCATGTGCGAGTCGGCCGAAATAACCGGATACTCCGGCGCCATCGGCAGTCCCTCCTAACGCATTAGTGAAGGCTTTAGCTACCAGTTCTCTATCGCAGGTCGCGGCGCAAAGGGCAAGGGCGACAAGTTTCGCACCATGGCGAAAATCGGACGAAGATCGCTGAAACCCCAGATATATAGCGTGCTTTACGCAATTTGCCGATGGGCGAATGACTCCCCGTCATTAGGAAAACTATTCATGGATATAATGCGGCGTTACGAGCCGCGGACGAAGCATTCCGAGATGGCGGCGCCAGGCGCGCGCCACCGGGACTCGCGCCACGATGCGGATTTGTCCTATGAATCTACTGACGCACAATGGTCAAAACGAAAATTCCGGTTCAGGGTTTCAGGCGGAGCGCCGCTTTGACGCCGGCCGGGGGAGACGCCACACGCATCATGCTGGAACCAAAGAGGACGGGCGCAAGCCATCGCCGGCGGGGCCTGCGAAATCTGACGGCGAGCCTGACGGTCGCGCTGGGCATGCTCGCGATGACCGCGACCGCGCGGCCGCAGGCCAAGCCGCAGGCCAGCTCCCAGCCCAGTCCGCAAGCCGCCAAGCAAGCCAGGCAAACCCAACCGGCGAAGCCAGCCAAAAAGCGCCGCGTCATTTCGATCACGATCAACAAGGGCGAAATTTACACGATCAGCGGACTCGCCAAGGGCGTCAAAATCAACTCGAAGGTGGTCGCCAATCCCAACGCGCTCACCATCGAGTCGCAGCCGTCCGGGGATATCGTCCTGCTCGGCACGGAGGGCGGAAGGTCGAAGATCGGCGCGACGCTCGCCAACGGCGAGAAAGTCACCTACGACGTGACGATCAATGCGGCCGTGCCGGCGATCAATTCGCTGAATCCCGGCAACTCTCCGAACGCGATGGGTCCGTAACGTAATCCGTCGGCGGAACTCTTGCCGCCGGCCTCGAGCGCGGCGGCCGAACCGGGATTCCGGCCGTTTATCCCGTCACGCCGAGGCGCGGCGCGCCGGAAAGCGCACCTTAGGCGTTGATCGCCGAGATTAACCGACGAATCGCCAATTGACCTCGCCCCGCCGCTTGTCCTGGACCAGCGGCGGGGGCCTTAATCGCCGCGTCTCGATCGTTACGGCGCGCGCTCAGATATGGCGGCGCATGAAGTCGAACATCTTGCGCAGCGACGCGTCCGCCGCCGAGAGCATCCAGACCTGAATATAACCGTGCGGCATGCCGGGCGCGACGTGCAGCTCATGCTCGATTCCGGCGCGCTGGCACGCCGCGGCGAGCGCCTGCGACTCCGGCAGCAGCGGATCGGCGTCGCCGCAAATGATGAACTGCGGCGGCATCGCGCCCGGCTGGATCGCCTTAAGCGGGCTGACGCGCGGATCGGCGAGCAAATCGGGATAACGATCGGCCAGATAAGCGCGCGCCATCATGTCGAGGCCCATCGACGGATCGCGCCGCGCGATGACCGCCGGCACGTCGAACAGCCCATAAATCAGCAGGCCGGCCTTGAACCGCACCGGATTCGGATCGGCGCCAAGCGCGACCGTCGCCGCCGCCGCGAGATTCCCGCCCGCCGAATCCCCGCCGATCGCGATCCGCGCCGGATCGCCATCCCAGCGGGCGCCATTGGCGACCGCCCAGCGCGCGGCGAACAGGCAATCCTCGAAGCCCGCCGGAAACGGATGCTCCGGCGCGAGGCGGTAATCCAGATTGATCGTCAGATAGCCATGCTCCGCGAACTGCATCCCGAGCTTCTGATGGCTCTTGGGACTGCCGGCGACCCATCCACCGCCGTGCAGATAGAGCACGATCGGAAACGGACCGGCGCCTTT
>DAHZDR010000275.1 GCA_027403435.1 Deltaproteobacteria bacterium | reverse complement strand
CATCACAAGGGCAAGCGGCGCATGGCAAATCGCGGCAATATCGGCGAGGCTGAGGTCGCCGCAGAAGTACTCGCGATCGCCCAGTTCGCGCTCGAACGTCTCCATCAGGGCGCGGCATTCCGCGCGCGCCGCCGCCTGCATCGCCTGCGCTTCCGGGGCGTCCGCGCGCAGCATGGCAAGGAAATAGCCGAAGCCCACGGCGTCGAAGGTGCGATCGCACAAATCCTCGATCGTGCGCATCCGGGCGCGCTCATAGGCGTCACGCGGATAGAGCGGCGGATGGGGATAAACCTGCTCAAGGTATTCGGAGATAATTGTCGAATCGGCGATCGCGCGGCCGTCGTCGAGGATCAGCACCGGCACCTCGGCTCGTTCCGCCGCGGAGCGCAAGTCCTGCTTGCGATCCAGAGAATAGCATCGCTCGGCGTAGTCGCAAGCGACGCCTTTATAATCCAGCGCGATTCGCACTTTGCGCGCGTAGGGACTGGTCGCGAAAGTATAGAGTTTCATCTTAATCTACGCTCCGGCGGACGGCCCGTGATCCGCGCGCCGGCGCACGCCTTCGCCCGCCCGCAACCCGCCATCGACGATCAATTCGGTTCCGGTGATGTACGCGGCGTCGTCGGAGAGCAGAAAAACGATCGCCTTGGCGATTTCCCACGGCGTGCCCTGCCGGCCCATCGGGATTCGCGGGGCGACCCGCGCCTCGCGGTCGCCGATTTCCCGGCGCACCATCGAGGAGTTGATCAGGCCCGGCAGAATCGTATTGACGCGCACGCCGTCGCGAGCGTGGCGCACGGCGACCGAACGCGACAAGCCAAGCAGGGCGGCCTTGGTCGCCTCGTAGGCGATGCCCGCGCCGGCGATCACGGCGGATAGCGAAGACACATTGACGATGGCGCCGCCGCCAGCTTTGATTATTTCAGGCACGGCGTAGCGCATCGTAAGGAATTGGCCGCGCAAATTGACCGCGTACATCCTGTCGAATTGGTCGGTTGCGGTGCGCAGCAACGCTCCGCCGAGCGCGATACCGACGTTATTGACCATCAGGTGCAGTCCGCCGAACTTGCGCACGGTCGCCTCGACCACGCGGCGGCAATCTTCTTCGCGGCTCACGTCGCAGGCGATCGCTTCAGCCGTGCCGCCTTCGCCGCGAATCGCCTCGGCGGTTTCGCGCGCCAAATCCAGTTTCAAATCCGCGGCCATCACCGCGGCGCCCTCGCGGGCGCACATAATCGCGGTCGCGCGGCCATTGCCGATCGAGAGCTTTTCGCCCGGATTCGGCGGACCGTCGGCGCCGCCGCCCACGATTAACGCGATTTTTCCTTCGAGCCGCCCCATGCCCAAGCTCTCCCATTCCGGCTCGGATGATCCATGTGGATCGACCCGGTTGCAACGTCATCATTATCGCAACTCCTCCGTAATTGCACGGCGCGTGCCCGGCGGATTGCGACATACTCTCGTCCGCTAAAGCGGTATAGTTTTCGCGGTGCGCGCGAACCGCGCGGTTTGGAGAATGCGATGGCGTTACGGATCGAGGATTACGCGCTGATTGGCAACACTGGCACGGCCGCGCTGGTCGGTCGCGACGGCTCGATTGATTGGCTATGCATGCCGCGCTTCGATTCGGCGGCGTGCTTTGCGGCGCTGCTCGGGACGCCCGAGCACGGCTGTTGGCGAATCGCGCCGGCCGCGCCGGTCAAGACTGTCCGGCGCGCCTATCGCGGCGACAGCCTGGTGCTGGAGACCGAATTCGAGATGGCCGGCGGGGAACGCGTGGCGCTGATCGACTTCATGCCGATCGAGACGCGCGAAGACCGCGCCGACGTCGTCAGAATCGTCGAAGGGCGGCGTGGGCGCGTGCCGATGACGATGGACGCGGCGTTTCGCTTCGACTACGGCCGTATCGTGCCGTGGGTGCGCGGGCGCAAGTACGGGCTCAGCGCGGGCGCCGGCCCCGACGCGTTGCAGTTGCGCACGCCGGTCAGGATGCGTGGCGAAAACTTCAGGACGGTCGCCAATTTCGACATTGTGGAAGGCGAACGCCGGCCCTTCACGCTGACCTGGTATCCCTCGCATCAACCCGCGCCCGGCGCCCGCCATCCGCTGAAAGCGCTCGAGGCGACCGAGGCGTGGTGGAGCGCATGGTCCGCGCGCGCGCAATGCTCGGGACCCTATCGCGCCCAGGTGATGCGCTCGCTGATCACGCTCAAGGCGCTGACCTACGCTCCCACCGGCGGCATCGTGGCCGCGCCCACCACCTCGCTGCCGGAAGCGATCGGCGGTCCGCGCAATTGGGATTATCGCTATTGCTGGCTGCGCGACGCCACTTTCACGCTCTATGCGATGCTCAGTTCGGGATATCAGGAAGAAGCCGCCGCATGGCGCGCATGGCTGTTGCGCACCGTCGCCGGCCAACCGGAACAAATCCAGATCATGTACGGGCTTGCGGGCGAACGCCGGCTAACCGAATTCGCGGCGCCGTGGCTGCCCGGCTACGAATCGAGCCGGCCGGTACGGATCGGCAACGCCGCCTACGAACAGTTCCAGCTTGACGTTTACGGCGAGGTAATCGACGTCTTCCATGTCGCCCTGCGGGCCGGAATGAAGCCGGACGAGAACGCATGGCAAATCCTGAGCGTGATGGTCGATTTCGTCGAACGCAACTGGCGCGAACCCGACGAGGGAATCTGGGAGGTGCGCGGTCCCCGGCGTCATTTCACCCATTCCAAAGTGATGGCGTGGGTGGCGGTCGATCGCGCGATCAAGGGCGTCGAACACCACGGTTTCGCGGGGCCGATCGAACGATGGCGCAAACTGCGCGCCCAAATCCATGAGGATATCTGCCGCCAGGCGTTCAATTCCAAACGCAACGCTTTCGTCCAGTATTACGGCGCCGACGCGCTCGACGCCTCGGTCCTGATGATGCCGCTGGTGGGTTTTCTGCCGGTGCGCGATCCGCGCGTGGTCGGCACGGTCGCGGCCATCCAGCGCGATCTTAACGACCACGGTTTCGTCAAACGTTACGACGAGAGCGATTCGGGGATTGACGGTCTGCCGCCGGGCGAGGGCGTTTTCCTGCCCTGCACGTTTTGGCTGGCGGACAACCTGGCGATGATGGGGCGGCTGGAAGAAGCGCGCGAAATCTTCGAGCGGCTGCTCGGATTGTGCAACGACGTCGGCCTGCTCTCGGAAGAATACGACCCGCGGGCGCGCCGGATGCTCGGGAATTTTCCGCAGGCGTTCACCCATGTCTTTCTGATCAACACCGCGCATAATTTGAGCCGGCCAAGCGGCCCGGCTCACGAACGCGCCCGGCGCTGATCCCGGCCGGAGCGGGCGGGCAAATCCGTTCTGGCGCGCCGTCGCTGGCCGATGCTATCTTGCGAACGCGGACGGCAATATCCGCGCGTCGGAGGACCACAGATGAGCGCGCGCGCATGGCCCTACAGCAAGGGTCTCCACGATCTCGGCGACGGGTGCTACGCCTATCTGCAACCCGACGGTTCGTGGGGCTGGAGCAACGCCGGACTGGTGGTCGCCGACGATCAGTCGCTGCTGGTCGATACGCTGTTCGACCTCAAGCTCACGGGCGCGATGCTGGCGGCGATGCGGCGGGCGGAGCCGCGCGCCGCCGCCCGGATTGGCGCGCTGGTCAATACTCATTCAAACGGCGATCACGTCTTTGGCAATGAACTGGTCGCCGACGCCGAAATAATCGCCTCGCGCGCCTGCGCCGAGGAGATGCGCCATGACGGCGGCGCCCGCCGGCTCGCGGATTTCAAGCGCAACGCCCCGGCGATGGGCGAGGCGGGCCGCTTCTTCGCCGAAATTTTCGCGCCCTTCGATTTCGAGGGCGTCAATGTCGCGATGCCGACGCGGACCTTCACCGGCGAACTCGACGTTGCCGTGGGCGACAAGACCGTCCGGCTGATTGAGGTCGGTCCCGCCCACACCCGCGGCGACGTGCTCGCGTATGTGCCCGCCGACCGCGTTATCTATACCGGCGATATCCTCTTTGTCGGCGGCCATCCGATTATCTGGGCCGGTCCGATCGCCAACTGGATCAAGGCCTGCCAACTGATGCTCGAGCTCGACGTCGCGACGGTCGTCCCCGGCCATGGACCGATTACCGACAAGCGCGGCGTCGCCGCGGTCAAAGGCTACCTCGAATATATCCAGCGCGAGGCGCGCCGGCGCTTTGACGCGGGGATGACGGCGGCGGACGCCGCGCGCGATATTTCGCTTGCCGACTATTCGTCATGGGGCGACGCCGAGCGAATCGTGGTCAACGTCGCCACGCTCCATCACGAATTTTCCGGCGGCGCGGCGCCGATGCCGCCGATTGCGGAACTGTTCGGCCTGATGGCCGAATTGCGCCGTAACCGCCGCACCTGATGAAACGTCCGCGCCTTTGCGCGGGTTCGCTTCACGATTCGGGGCGGACGACGGTTTCGACGGTAAGCCCCGCCGCGCCTTCGGCGGGGCGATAGTTCAGCAGTTCAAAGCCGATTACTTTGCCGTCGGCATCTTTC
>DAHZDR010000054.1 GCA_027403435.1 Deltaproteobacteria bacterium | reverse complement strand
GCGCGAGTGGCTGGCGCGGGCGGCGCCGCCGGGCTCGTCCGGCGCGGCGGCGGCGGCTCGAGCACGCTCGACAATTCGTGCATCACGAGGTTGCTCGCGCGTCTCAGTTCACGCATCGCCTTGCCCGCTCCCCGCATCACGTCGGGCAGTTTCTCGGGCGGGATGACGATCAGCGCGACCACCAACAATACGATAATTTCTCCGATACCCACGCGCTTTCCACCGAAAACCAATGTTACGCTATCCCTCGCCGCCGCGCGACAGCGGATCGATCCTCTGGTGGGCGCGGCCGATTCGGGCGAATAATCTCGAAAAAGCCGCCCGCAGGTGATCAAAGATGCTCAAAACCGCGCTGGTTTCCGACCGCCGCTATATGTTGCATGTCGCCGGCCGGGCCCATCCCGAACGCCCCGAGCGGGTCGAGACGATGATCGAAATGGCCGAAAGCCTCGGCCGTCCCGGCCTGATTCCGCTGACCCCGCGCCCGGCCACGCCGGCGGAGCTCGCGCTGTGCCATAGCGCCGACTATATCGCGGCGGTGGAACGGACGGCGGCGCTGCGCCGCTTCGATTTCGACCCGGATACGCGCACTTCGTCCGCCACCTGGAAGGTGGCCGGGCTGGCCGCCGGCGGCGCGCTCACGGCGATCGAGGCGATTATCGGCGGCGCGGCCGAAAACGCCTTTGCGCTGGTCCGTCCGCCCGGCCATCACGCGTTCGCCGGCCGCGCGATGGGCTTTTGCTTTTTCAACAACGTCGCGATCGCCGCGCGCGCCCTGATCGATCGGCACGGCTTCAGGCGCGTGCTGATCCTCGACTGGGACGTCCATCACGGCAACGGCACGCAGGAACTGTTCTATGAATCGGCCGACGTGATGTACATGTCCATCCATCAGTACCCGTTTTATCCCGGCACCGGCGCCTTCAACGAGCTTGGCGCCGGCGCGGGCGCCGGCTACACGGTCAACGCGCCGCTGCCGGCGACGTTCGGCGACGACGAGTACTTGCGAATCTTCGACGACCTGCTGATGCCGATGGCGCGGCGCTTCAACCCCGAGTTCGTGCTGGTCTCGGCCGGCTTCGATTGCCATTACCGCGACCCGCTCGGCGGGATGCGCGTGACCGAGGCGGGTTTTCTGGCGATGACGCGGCGGCTCAAGCGGCTGGCCGCGGAATGCTGCGCGGGCCGCATGGCGATGATTCTGGAGGGCGGCTACGACCTGCGCGCGCTGGCCGAGTCGGGCCGCGCGGTGCTCGAGGAGCTGGGCCGCGCGGCCGACGAGCCGATCGCGCGTCCCGCCGCCGGCGTCCGGGCGATTCCGATTATCCAGCGGGCGCGCTATTTTCACGAACCGTTATGGCGATTCAATTGAATGGAGCGCCGCGCGGCTCGCGGCGTGGTCCCGCGCGCTGACGATGGGCGTACGCACGCGCTTGCGGTTGACCGCGATCGGCGCGGCCCAACCGCGCGTCTATATCGTCGCACGGCGCGAAATTTTGATCGGCTCCGCGCCCGACAACGACCTCGCGATCGCCGGCCATGGCGTCTCCCGCCGGCATGCCACGCTGGCGCGCCGATCGGGCGGCTGGCGTGTCGCCGATCATGGCTCGACCAACGGCACTTTCGTCAACGGCGTCAAGATTGGCGGTTCGACCGAGGTTAAGCCGGGCGATGAACTGGCCTTTGGCGCCGCCCGCTACGCCGTGACCGCCGCGCCGGATCCGCGCCGCGGATGGTTCACGCCGGCGCGCGCCGCGGCGACGGCCGCACTCCTGTTCGCGCTCGGTTTCGCCGGCGCGGAACTCAAGCTGCGGGCCGATCGCGAAGCCGCCGGGCGGCCGACACCGAGCGCCGTCTCCAAACCGGCGCTTACGGCTGGCCGCGCGGCCGTGCGCCCGTCATACACAATCGCGGCCAGCCCCGCTCCGTCGCCAGCGCCGGTTGCGGCGGCGCGCGCCGGCGCCGTCCCGGCCGCTTCGGCAAGCGCAGCGCCGCCCACTCCGACCGCGGCCGGCGCTGGCGGCCCGTGGCTCGACGCCCTCAACCATTATCGGGCGCTGGCGCAGCTTGCGCCGGTGGTTGCCGACGACGCGACCAGCCGCGCCGATCGCGCCCACGCCCGCTATCTGGTGAAGACCTTCGCCGCCGAGATTCGCGCCGGCCGCAACCCCGGCGTCGAAATTCACGA
>DAHZDR010000513.1 GCA_027403435.1 Deltaproteobacteria bacterium | reverse complement strand
ACACCTTTTCCGATCCGCGCTGGCGGAATTTTTCGCCCGCCGAACGCCATCAGCGGCGCGTGATCCGCCCGACCTGGTGGGCCTGCCCGGCGCGCAACACCCGCGATTTGGCGACGGCGCTGATGCCCAAGCTGTTTCACGAGCGGATGGACGAAATGGGGCTGGACGTTTCGGTGGTCTATCCGACGCTGGGCTTGCTGGCGACGCAGATGGAAGACGAGGAAGTCCGGCGCGCCGCGGCGCGGGCGCTCAACCGGATGAAGGCGGATCTGTTCGCGGGCTTGACCGATCGGCTGATTCCGGTCGCGACCATCCCGATGCATACGCCGGCGGAGGCGATCGCGGAGCTGGACTACGCGGTCGGCGAACTGGGCCTGCGCGCGGTGATGATGGCGAGTTACGTGCGCCGGCCCATCGCTTTCGCGCAAAAAATTTCGCCCGAGGCGGCGCGCTACGCGATCTGGATGGACACCTACGGACTCGACAGCGAATACGATTACGATCCGGTTTGGGCCAGATGCGCGGCGCTTGGCGTTTCGCCGACGTTCCATTCGGTGGGTTACGGATGGGGCAGCCGGGCGACGCCTTCGAATTACATTCACAACCATCTGGGCAACTTCGCGGCCAGCGCCGACGCGATCTGCCGGGGCCTGGTGATGGGCGGCGTGCCGATGCGCTTTCCGCAGCTGCGCTTCGCCTTCATGGAGGGCGGCGTGGCGTGGGCGCGCAATCTCTATTGCGATTTGATCTCGCATTGGCATAAACGAAATCGCACGGCGATGGAAAACTACAATCCCGCCAATATCGACGGCGCGATGTTCGGCGAATTGACCCGGCGTTACGGAACCGGCGGAATCGGCGCGCGCGCCCAGGAGATGCTCGAGGCGTTTCAGGGCTTCATGCGGCGCGGCGAAGATCCCGCGCTGCTCGACGAATGGGCGCCGAGCGGAATCCGCCGGCCCGAGGATATTCGCGACATCTTTGCCGAGCGATTCTATTTCGGCTGCGAGGGCGACGATCCGCTGAATCCGCTGGCGTACGACGGCAAAGGCTCGCCGTTCGGCGCGCGGCTCCGTGCGCTCTATGGCTCCGACCTGGGACATTGGGACGTGCCCGAGATGGCGGAAGCCGCGGAAGAAGCCTATGAACTGGTCGAGCACGGGCTGTTGCGGGAAGAGGATTTCCGCGCGATGGTGTTTGACGACGCGGTGAAATTCTGGACGGCGGCGAATCCGCATTTCTTCGCCGGCACAATCATCGAGGACGCCGTCGGCCGCGCCCTGGCGCGCTAGGCCCCGGACCCTCCCGACGGCTGGGGGAACAAGCTTGCGCTACGGCTTCGTAATCGATCACAACCGCTGCATCGGATGCCATGCGTGCACGGTGGCGTGCAAGGAAGAGCACGACGTTCCGGTCGGCGTCTTTCGCACCTGGGTCAAGTATATCGAGAAAGGGACGTTCCCCAATTCGAGCCGCCATTTCGGGGTCATGCGCTGCAATCACTGCGAGGCGGCGCCATGCGTCGAAATCTGTCCGACGCAAGCGCTGTTCCATCGCCCGGACGGCATCGTCGATTTCGACAACAGCCGCTGTATCGGCTGCAAATCGTGCATGCAGGCCTGTCCGTATGACGCGCTCTATATCGATCCGCGGACCCATACCGCCGCCAAGTGCAACTTCTGCGCGCATCGCGTGGAGCTCAACCTGGAGCCGGCGTGCGTCATCGTATGTCCGACGCAGGCGATTATCGCCGGCGATATCGACGATCCGGCCACGCAGGCCGGGCGGATGGTCGCGAGCGGCAAAGTCGCCGTCCGCAAACCGCACAAGGGCACTCAACCGAAGCTGTTTTACGCCGGAATCGAGGGCGATTTCCTCGATCCGTCGCTGATGACGCCGCAGGCGAGCTATTTGTGGGCCGATCGCGCGCCGGACGACAATCCGTACGCGCTGCCGCCGCCGTACGCGAAGGAGACTAAACCACCCCCCGGCGCCGCGCGCGTGGTCTATGACGTGGCGCATCGGCGGCCCTGGGGCCTGATTCCGGTGTTCTACCTGTGGACCAAAGCGATCGCCGCCGGACTGCTGATCGTGGCGGCGCTTATTCTGGGTTTCGGTCCGCCAATCCCGGCCACCGACGCCGCGCTGTTGGCGAGCCACGCGCCGCTGGCGGCGATCGTCTTTCTCGCGATCACGACGGCGCTGCTGGTCGCCGACCTCGATCGGCCCGATCGCTTTTACTTCATCCTGATCAAACCCAACCCGCGCTCATGGCTGGTGCGCGGAACGTGGATTCTGATGCTGTTCGGCGCG
>DAHZDR010000240.1 GCA_027403435.1 Deltaproteobacteria bacterium | reverse complement strand
TCGTCCTCTTCCCAAACTTCGCCGATTCCGGCTTCGCGATGGGCTTCCCAAGTCGTCGCGAAGCGTTTGCCGTCACGTTCAAGCGCGACGCGCAGCACCGGCTGGCGAAAGCCAATCCAGCGGGCGGCGTGCGTCTCCTGGCTCAGCAGGTCGTGCCGTTCGGACGCATGGCCCATCGGCAACACGTAATCGGCGAACCACGCGGTCTCGCTCCATATTGGCGTCAGACAGGCGTGGCGTTCGACCAGGTTTTCGTCGCGCAGCGCCTCGATCCAGGTCATGCCGTCGGGATTGGTCCAGACCGGATTGTAAGCGCGGGTGAAATAGGCGGCGAGCCGCCCACGCCGCTCCTTGAGAAAGTGCGGCATCAGGAAGCTCATTTCGAAGAAGGCGAGCGGATATTCGCGTGGCCAGGTCAACTCGTTCCAGACGTTCGGCGGCGGCGGCATCAGGGGCGGCGCCGGTATGAACTTGTTGTAGGCGGCGGGCGCGGTTCCGCCGGGCGTGGCCACCGCGCCGACCAGCACGGCGAGCAGTTCGAGCGCGCGCGCCACCTGCCATCCGCCCAGATTGCCGGCCGCCGGTCCGCGCCATATATGAGTGGCGACCGCGTGGCCGGCGCGGCCGATTTCGCGCGCGACCTCAACGATCATCGCCGCGCTAGCGCCCGATTCATGCTCGGCGAACTCGGGCGTGAATTGCGCATAGACCCGTTTGAGCGCCGCGATGAAATTGTCGAAGGCCGGCTCGGCCGCCGGATCCGCCGCGCGCAGATATTCCTCCCAATTCACCCAGCGCCGCACGAATTCGCGATCGTACAGATTTTCGTCGAGCAGCACCTTGCACATCGCCAGCAGCACCGCGGCCTCGCTGCCCGGCCACGTCGATAGCCAGTAATCGGCGCGCGCCGCGGTGTTCGACAGGCGCGTGTCGATCACGCAAAGCTTGGCTCCGCGGGCTTTGCCGTCGATAATCCGCTGCGCGTGCGGATTGAAGTAGTGGCCGGCCTCCAGATGCGAACTGAGCAGCAGGATGAAGCGCGCGTTGGCGTGGTCGGGCGAGGGCCGATCGATGCCGTGCCAGAAGGCGTAGCCGGCGCGCGCCCCGGCCGAACAGATATTGGTGTGGCTGTTGTGGCCGTCGATACCCCAGGCGTGGAGCACGCGCTGATTGTAAATCAATTCATGGCCGGGCCGGCCGACGTGATAGAGGATTTGATCGCGCCGCCCCTCGCTGAGCGCCTTGCGGATTCGCGCCGCCAGATCGTCGAGCGCCTGGTCCCACGAAACGCGTTCCCACTTGCCCTCGCCGCGCTGGCCCACGCGCCGCATCGGATAGCGGATCCGTTCGGCGTCGTACACCTGGCTGAGCGTCGCCGGGCCTTTCGCGCAATTACGGCCGCGGCTGCCCGGATGGGCGGGGTTGCCCTCGAACTTGCGGATGCGGCCGGTGGCCTTATCGACGTACGCGAGCAGTCCACATCCCGCCTCGCAATTGAAGCAAATCGTGGGAATCAGCCGATATTGGCGTTCGACTTTGCGCGGCCATTGCGCCGGATCGTATTCGCGCCAGTCGTCCCATTGCGCCGCCGGAGGATAACTCTTCAGCCCGCCCGCCGGCGGCTCCAGTCCAAACGCCGACGGATTCAGCGGTTTCAGCTCTTCGTCCACTCGACACTCCTCAGCTCAGCGGCGC
>DAHZDR010000234.1 GCA_027403435.1 Deltaproteobacteria bacterium | reverse complement strand
TGCGTGAGGATCTCCAGCGCTTCGGGCACTTTGACTTTGCGCTTGCGGCTCTTGCGCGGCATCATCTGGCTCAGCAGGTCCTTCATGTTCGCGCCCATATCCTCCATCCCTTGCGGGGTGAGCACTTCGAGCATGGGCATTGCCTGCTGGGTGATTTCGACTTCGACTTCGCGATCGTTGAGATAGCCGTCGCGCAGCAGGCGGCGGAGCTTTTCGCGGGTTTCGTTATGGGAATCGGGATCGGCCAGGCGCACGGCGGCGCCCTCGGCGTCGATCGCGGCCGGCTTGCGGGCTTTGCCGGGCTGCGCCGGATAGAGGATATCGAGCAAGCGCTCCTCGGCGCCGTCGCGCGCCCTGGTCGCGACGCGCTCGCGCTCTTCCTCGCGCACCATCTTGACCGAGATTTCGACGAGGTCGCGAATCATCGATTCGACGTCGCGGCCGACGTAGCCGACCTCGGTGTAGCGCGAGGCCTCGACCTTGACGAACGGGGCCTGGGCGAGTTTCGCCAGGCGCCGCGCGATTTCGGTTTTGCCGACGCCGGTCGGACCGATCATCAGGATATTCTTGGGCGCGATTTCGTCGCGCAGTTCGGGCGCCACGTTCTGCCGGCGCCAGCGATTGCGCAGCGCGATCGCGACCGCGCGCTTGGCGTCGTGCTGGCCGACGATATAGCGGTCCAGCTCGGAGACGATTTCGCGCGGCGTCATTACGCTCGGTAATCCCATCTTATTCGCCAGGGCGCGGTCCGCCGACGCGGCCGCGCCTACAACTCCTCGATAACGAACTGATCGTTCGTGTACACGCAAATTTCCGCCGCGACGCGCATCGCGCGCTCCGCGATTGCGCGCGCGTCGAGGTCGCGCCCGTCGCGGACCAGCGCGCGCGCGGCGGCGAGCGCGTAATTCCCGCCCGAGCCGATCGCGATCAGCCCGTCGTCAGGCTCGAGCACGTCGCCGGCGCCGGTAATCAGCAGCGAGCTTTCCGCGTCCGCGACGATCAGCATCGCTTCCAGCCGCCGGAGCACCCGGTCGGTGCGCCAATCCTTGGCCATCTCGACCGCGGCCCGGCGCAGATTGCCGTTGACGCTCTGCAGTTTGCCTTCGAACTTGTCGAACAGCGTCAGCGCGTCGGCGGTCGAACCGGCGAATCCCGCCAGCACGGCGCCATTATGGAGCCGGCGGACTTTGCGCGCGCCGCGCTTCATAATCGTCTGGCCGACGCTGACCTGCCCGTCGCCCGCCATCACCAGCTTGCCGCCGTGGCGCACGCATAGAATGGTGGTGGCGCGCACCTTGCCTGACGGCGCGCCCGGGTCATGCGCGCGGATGGGCACGGCGATAAACCTCCCGCAGATGTTTCACGCTGACATGAGTATAGCGCTGGGTGGTGCTCAGGCTGGCATGGCCGAGCATTTCCTGAATCGCTCGCAAATCGGCGCCCGCGTCGAGCATATGGGTGGCGAAACAGTGGCGCAATCCATGCGGCGTCAGGGCGGAATCGAGGTTGGCGTCGAGCAGCCGGCGCGCGACCAGTTTTTGCACCCAGCGCGCCGACAGCCGCCCGCCGCGCAGATTGGTGAAAACGGGAGCGTCCGGAGCCGCGGGCGGCGCGGCGGCGCGCCACGCGCGGAGCGCGTCGAGCGCGACTTCGCCGAGCGGCACGAGCCGATCCTGGTTGCCCTTGCCGGCGCGCACCGTGACCATCCCGAGCTCTTCATCCAAATCGCGCCAGCGCAGTCCGACCAGCTCGCCGACGCGCAA
>DAHZDR010000222.1 GCA_027403435.1 Deltaproteobacteria bacterium | reverse complement strand
AATGGCTATGCACTTCTATAATAAAATCAGGCTTATGCTGTTCAATAACAGAATTTAAGGATTTTAATACTTCAATTTCAAAACCTTCAACATCTATTTTTATCATATCAATGAAGGACCTGCTGAGCCAGATGATGCCGCGCAAGAGCCGCAAGCGCAAAGTCAAAGTGCCCGAAGCATTGGAGATCCTCACGCAGGAGGAGGCCGCGCGGCTGGTCGATATGGAAAACGTCACGCGCGAGGCGATCACGCGCGCCGAGCAGTCGGGCATCGTCTTTATCGACGAAATCGACAAAATCGCCGGCCGCGAGTCGGCCCACGGCCCCGACGTCTCGCGCGAAGGCGTTCAGCGCGACCTGCTGCCGATCGTCGAAGGTTCGAGCGTCAACACCAAGTACGGCGTGGTCCGCACCGATCATGTTCTGTTCGTCGCCTCGGGCGCTTTTCACACCTCGAAACCCTCGGACCTGATTCCGGAATTCCAGGGGCGCTTTCCGATTCGCGTCGAACTCACCGCCTTGACCGGGGACGACTTTATCCGCATCCTGACCGAGCCCGAGAACGCGCTAACCCGGCAATACACGGCGCTGTTGGCGACCGAGAAGGTCAAGATCGAATTTACCGCCGACGCGATCGCGGCGCTGGCCGAAATCGCGGCGCAGGTTAACGCGCGCTCGGAGAATATCGGCGCCCGCCGGCTCCATACCGTGCTCGAACGCCTGCTCGAGGACCTGTCGTTCGACGCGCCGGAAATGGCGGGACGGGAAGTTCCGATCGACGCCGCCTACGTGCATCAACGGCTCGACCCGATCGTGAAAAACGAAGACCTCTCGCGTTACATCCTGTAGGGAGGCCAAAGCCCGCCGCCGGCTCGATTCCGGCGCGCGCGTCAGTCCCCGACCCGGCGAATCGGACATCCCAGTGCAAGACCTGATCGACAAAGCCCACGTTCTGATCGAAGCGCTGCCCTATATTCAGCGCTTTCGCGGCAAAACCTTCGTGATCAAATACGGCGGCCACGCGATGCTCACGCCGGAGTTGCGCGCCGGCTTCGCCGAGGACGTGATTTTGCTCCAGGCGGTCGGCGTCAACGTGATCGTGGCGCATGGCGGCGGCCCGCAAATCACCGAGTTGATCGGCAAGCTCGGCCTGAAATCGAACTTCGTGCGCGGGATGCGGGTAACCGACGCCGCCACCATGGACGCGGCCGAGATGGTCCTGCAGAAAATCAACAAGGAAATCGCCGCGCTGATTTCGCGCAAGGGCGGCCGCGCCGTCGGCCTTTCCGGCAAGGACGGCGACCTGTTGGTCGCGCGCAAGCTCAAGATGGTCGTCAAGGACGGCGCCGGCCGTTCAACCAGCGTCGATATCGGGCTGGTGGGCGAAATCGCCGAAGTCAATCCCGCCGTGCTCGCCACGTTGCGCGAGGCCGGCTTCATTCCGGTAATCGCGCCGGTCGGCCATAGCCGCGCGGGCGACACTTACAATATCAACGCCGACCTCGCCGCCGGTGAAATCGCGGGCGCGCTCAAGGCCGAAAAGCTGATTCTGCTGACCGACGTCGAGGGCGTGAAGGACGCCAGCGGCGCGCTCATTCCCTCGCTCGACGCCGCCCGCGCCCGCAAGCTGATCGCCAGCGGCGCGATCGGCGAGGGGATGATTCCGAAGGTCGAATGCTGTCTGAAAGCGTTGGCCGCGGGCGTCGGCCGGGCCCACGTGATCGACGGGCGGCTGCGCCACGCGGTGCTGCTCGAAATTTTCACCGACGCCGGCGTCGGCACCGAAGTGATCGTCGGGAGCAAGCCGCGGCGGCGCGATCGCGGCCGCGCCGTGGCCGCGGCCCGCTGACTTGAAACGGCGGCGCGGTTGCGCGGGCGACCGCATTTTGACGATAGTGCGCCTTTAGCGGCCGACCGGCGCGCGCCACGCGGTCCGAGTCGGCGGTGGACGGAGGCTCTGACGTGGACGGAGAACACATGCGATGAACAATGCGGAAATTGTCGAACTGGCCCATCGGCATCTGCTCAATACCTACGGCTGCACGCCGCTTGCGTTCGTGCGCGGCCACGGCGCCTATCTCTATGACGCCGACGGCGAGCGCTACCTCGATTTCTTTTGCGGACTCGCCGTCACCAGCCTCGGCCATGGCCATCCCCGCGTCGTCCGCGCGATCAAGGAGCAGACCGACAAGCTGACCCATGTCTCCAACGTCTTCCATACCGAGCCGATGGCGCGGCTGGCGGCGAAACTTTCGTCGCTCTATGGCGACGGCCGGGTGTTCTTCGCCAATTCCGGCGCCGAAGCGAACGAGGCCGCGATCAAGGTCGCGCGGCGCTGGGGCCACGGCTCCGGCCGCTTCGAGATTATCGCGACGCTCGGCTCCTTCCATGGCCGCACGCTCGGCACGCTGAGCGCCACCGGCCAGGAGAAGTATCATCAGGGATTCCAGCCGCTGGTGCCCGGCTTCAAGCTGGTCCCGTACAACGATATCGCCGCGATCGAACGGGCGCTTTCGCCCCAGACCGCAGCCGTGATAGTTGAGCCGATTCAGGGCGAAGGCGGCGTCGTTATGCCCGCCGCCGATTACCTGGGGCGCCTGCGCGACCTCTGCGACCGCGCCGGAATCCTGCTGATCGCCGACGAAGTTCAGGTCGGAATGGGCCGCACGGGCAAGATGTTCGGTTATCAGCATGCCGGCATCACGCCGGATATCATCACACTGGCCAAGGCGCTCGGCGGCGGACTGCCGATCGGCGCGATGGTCGCGCGGGCGGAGGTCGCGGCGGTGATG
>DAHZDR010000204.1 GCA_027403435.1 Deltaproteobacteria bacterium | reverse complement strand
ACTCGCGAGGCGCGCGGAACCGTGATATTGATATGGTATTGAAAGCCTGGGCAAGCAGGCGGCGGGAATGCTCACCGCATGGGTTCGAATGCGGGCGCCAATCGCGGCGCCGCAACAGAGCATAAACCTCTTTCGCTCAGTCGTGACGCGTCCCGGCGACGCCGCGGACGCCGATGCGTAGTTATATTGCAATGGCTCAAGCTATAACCCCGGCGGACGCGCGGCGCGCCGATGCGACGGCGAGATCGGTCCGTTCGAATCGGAATCGGCCGCGGCTCGAACGCCATATCATTGAGGCGATCGCGCCGGCGATCGATAACGGTCGCTATCCGGTCAAGCGCATCGTGGGCGAGTCGTGCGAAGTATCAGCCGATATTTTTCGCGACGGCCACGAGGTCATTCGCGCGGTTGTGAAATGGCGTCGTGCGGGCGAAAAACAATTCAATGAGGCGCCGATGGTCCCGCATGGCGACGATCGCTGGCGCGGCGCGTTCCCGCTCGCGGCGAACGACGCCTACGTTTTCACGATCGAGGCGTGGACCGACCGCTACGCAAGCTGGCTTGCGGATTTTCAAAAGAAAGCGGCGGCCGGCTCGGCGCTTGCCGCGGACCTGGAAGAAGGATTGGAACTGCTGCGCGGGATTGCGCGCGGCGCGGAAGCGGCCGATCGCCAATGGCTGCTCGAAACGATTGACGCGGCCGCGGCGCGGCCCGGCGACGATTTTGCGGCGGCGGCCGCGGCGCTTGCGTCGGACCGGATGCAAAGCGTTGCGCGCGCCTGCGGAGACCGCTTCGAGCGCACCGTCCATCCCGGCCTGTTCGAAGTAATCGCGGATCGGCCGCGGGCGCGTTGCGGCGCGTGGTACGAGATGTTTCCGCGTTCGCAAACGCCCGATCCGCCGCGTCCGGCGACCTTGCGCGAGGCCGAGCGGATGCTGTCGTATATCGCGGCGCTCGGCTTCGATGTGGTTTATCTGCCGCCGATCCATCCTATCGGCGTCACCAATCGCAAGGGACCGAACAATTCGCCCAATGGCGCCGCGCATCATCCGGGAAGTCCGTGGGCGATCGGCAGTGCGCACGGCGGACATGACGCGATCGATCCGGCGCTCGGAACGATCGCGGACTTCGATCATTTCGTGACGGTCGCGGCGCGGCACGGGCTGGAGGTGGCGCTCGATTTCGCGATTCAATGCTCGCCGGACCATCCCTGGGTCCGCGAACATCCCGAATGGTTCCGGCATCGCCCGAACGGCACAATCAAATACGCGGAGAATCCGCCGAAGGAATACCAGGACATCTATCCGATCGATTTCGCCACCCGGGATCAGGCGGGACTGCTGGCGGAATTGCGGCGCGTGTTGTTCTTCTGGATCGGCCATGGCGTGCGGATTTTTCGCGTGGACAATCCGCACACCAAGCCGGTGCGGTTCTGGGAATGGCTAATCGGCGAGACGCGCCGGGCGCATCCGGAGACCATCTTTCTTGCCGAAGCGTTCACCCGGCCGAAGATGATGAAAGCTCTGGCCAAGGCCGGCTTTAGCCAGTCTTACACCTATTTTACCTGGCGCAACGCCAAGGCTGAGATTACGGAGTATCTTACCGAGCTTGCGCACTCGGAGATGCGCGAGTATTTCCGGCCGAACTTTTTCGCCAATACGCCGGACATTCTTTCGCCAGTGCTGCAGACGGGCGGACCGCCGGCTTTCCGCATGCGCCTGACGCTGGCGGCGACGCTCGCGCCCTCCTATGGAATATACAGCGGGTACGAGTTGTGCGAGAACGACGCCGTGCCGGGAACGGAGGAATACCGGAACTCGGAAAAATACGAAATTAAGCCGCGCAATTTCGCCGCCGACGGAAATATCCGGGAGTTCGTGGCGCGCATTAATGGTATCCGCCGCGAGAACCCGGCCCTCGAACGGCTCGACAATCTCGCTTTTCTGCCCGCGGACAGCGACCAGATATTGTTTTACGCGAAGACCGATCGCGCCCGGAGCAACGCGCTGCTGATTGCGGTGAATCTGGATCCCGCGCGCTGGCATGAATGCACGGTGACCGTGCCGCCGGACGTGATCGGCGTTGCGCCCGGAACGAATTATCGCGTAACCGATTTGCTCACGGGCGCTTCTTACATATGGGGCGAGCGGAATTACGTCCGGCTCGATCCGCGCGAGCGGCCGGCGCATATCCTGAGAGTGGACGGACCCGTATGAAACGGCGCGCGACCATGCCGAGCGACCCGCTCTGGTACAAGGACGGGATTTTCTATGAAGTGCGGGTGCGTTCGTTTTTCGACAGTTCGGGCGACGGGATCGGCGATTTCGCCGGACTGACCGCGAAACTCGACTATCTGGTGGACCTCGGGATCACCACCATCTGGTTGCTTCCGTTCTATCCGTCCCCGCTGCGCGACGACGGCTACGACATTTCCGATTACATGAATACGCATCCGGATTGCGGCTCGCTGGCGGATTTCAGGCGGTTGCTGCGCGAGGCGCATCGGCGCGGACTCAGAGTGGTGACCGAGCTGGTGATCAACCACACCTCGGATCAGCATCCGTGGTTCCAGCGCGCGCGGCGCGCGCCGAAAGGCGACCGTAATCGGGATTTCTACGTGTGGAGCGACACGGCGAACAAGTTTAGCGACGCCCGCATCATCTTCCAGGACTTCGAGCCGTCGAACTGGACCTGGGACACGGTGGCCCAAGCCTACTATTGGCATCGCTTCTACTGGCATCAGCCGGATCTCAATTTCGACAATCCGGCGGTGCGCCGCGAGGTGATC
>DAHZDR010000202.1 GCA_027403435.1 Deltaproteobacteria bacterium | reverse complement strand
CGAGCGCGCCGAGCCGCCGCCATAGCAGCCACGGCGGCATCCGCTCGTCGGTCTGATCGATCGCCACGAAACCGAATTAGCCTTTGCGCAAATTGGATGTCAATCGCGGATGTGGCGGCGCGGTCCGGCCCGGAGCCCGCGGCGGCCGGCGGGCGGACTCGCCGGAGCGCCGCGCGGCGGGCGGCGCATGCGCGATTGGAGGACCTATCAAGCACACGAGGACGGATCATTAGCAGGGTGTTGATTAATGGGCGAAAAGCCGAAAAGCGAGAATGCTGCCCGCTTGAAAAGCCTTATTTTTCAAGGATCGCTCCGCCAAACAAATGACTAGTCAACTAGTTTATCAACACCCTGTTAGAGGCTGGAAATGACTATTATATTCCACTTCCCAATTCTGGCGGCTAATGAATAGCAAGGACGCGGTTTGAAAGCATATCCGCTGAATATTTTACGATGGCGCTTTCCGCCGCGTTTCCAGCTTTGACTTGCCCGAGTCGCGCGCCTAATAATCCATTGGCCCACCTGCCGCTGGCATGGCTTTGCCGGACGCCACGGAACGCCAACGGCCCGCGGGTCCGAAAAACGTGAAAAATTCAGATTTCACCGCCGGGGAACTTGAGCTGATCGTGGAGGCCGCCCGGCGCCTGACGCCGCGCCTGGCCGGACTCGCGGAACGCTGGGCCGCGACGCTGCCGCTGGAGGCGCCGGCGGACAAACAACCGGCGATCCGCGCGGAAGTCGCGGCGATCGGACTCGGACTTCTGCAATCGCTGTTCGCGCCGCTGGCCGCGGGCGATCCCGAGAGCGCGATCGCGAATTACGCCCATAACCTGGAGCGCCTGATTCGCGAACGGATCCGCCCGCGCGCGGCGGGCGGCGGCAGTGTCGCGGGACTGTACGCCGACTCCAAGACGCTGCGCGATCAGGTGCGCGACGAATTGATTGAAACGCTGCGGGAAACGCCCGAGCGGATCCTGCCCACGCGCCTCGCCTACGCGCGAATCTGGAACGAGACGGCCGAGTCCCTGACGATTATCTACGCGCGCCTGTGTGCGGAACACGCCGCGGCCGCGGAGCGCGAATTGATCGCCGCGCGCGACGCCGCGCTGGCGGCCTCGCGCCTCAAATCGGCGTTCGTCGCCAACATGACCCATGAAATCCGGACGCCGCTCAACGTGATCCTGGGCTACGCCGATCTGATGGCGGAGCGGCTGCTCGAATTGCGCGACGAAAGCGGCGCCCGCTACGCCGCTTCGATTCGCCGGGCGGGCAATCGCCTGCTCGCCACGATCGGAGCGATCCTCGACCTCTCGCGGATCGAGTCGGGCGCCTACGAACTGCGGCCGGCGCCGATCCGGCTGGCGGCGGTGGTCGAACGGCAGGTCCGCGACCTCGACGTCCTCGCGCAGCGCAAAGGCATCGGGCTGGAATGCCGGATCGAAGCGCCCGGCGCGACCGTTCTGTTCGACGAACATTGCCTATCCAACACGGTGACAAATCTGCTGCAGAACGCGATTAAATTCACCGATTCCGGGCGCGTCGCCGTGCGTATCTACAACGAAGCCGGAGGCCGCGTATGCCTTGAGGTGGCGGATACCGGAGTGGGCATCGACCCGGCCTATCTGCCCAACTTGTTCGAGCCGTTTTCGCAGGAGGCGGCCGGCAACAACCGCCGCTTCGAGGGCGCCGGCCTGGGTCTCGCGCTGGTCAAGCGCTACGTCGAGCTTAACGGCGCCGGGGTGGACGTGGTCAGCGAAAAAAACCGCGGCACCACCTTCCGCGTACATTTTATCAAAACCGCTTGAATGCAGCGCGCCGGCGCGCGGCTGGCGCCAACGCTCTGTGGACATTCACGCGCGCGCGGAATAATATTTCCGGGTGTAATTGTCCGGACGCACCTTTCATTTAAACCCGCCAAGGGTTTTTCTGTCTCGCGCGCTTCCCGGCTTTGATTAAGGAGGGGCAATCGATGCCCACGAAATTGTATGTAGGCAATCTCGCCTACTCGGTTACCAATGACGACCTGGAAACGTTATTTTCCCAGGCGGGCAAGGTCGACAGCGCAACGGTCGTAGTCGATAAATTTTCGGGACAGTCGCGCGGTTTCGGATTCGTCGAGATGGCGGATTCGGGCGAGGCCGCCAAGGCGGTCGAAGAGCTCAACGACACCGAACTGAAAGGCCGGAATATCCGCGTCAATGAAGCGCGCCCGCGTGAGGCCGGTTCCGGTCCGCGTGGCGGCGGTGGCGGCGGTTTCGGCGGCGGCGGCGGACGTGATCGCCGCAGCGGCGGACCGCGTGGCGGTGGTGGCGGCGGCGGCGGCGGTGGCGGTGGTTTCGGCGGCGGTGGTGGCGGCGGCGGCGGACGCGACCGGCGCTGGTAATTCAGGATAGTTAAGTCCCGGAGCGGGGTGGCGTCTCGCTCCGGGCTTTTCGTTGGCCATGCCATCCGGGAGCAGTGCGACCGCTCTCCCCGGAATGGCGCGCTTGAACGAGCTTAAGTATTCACGTTCAGCGCTATCAGGCTAAGGCGAATCCATTCGCGGCGGCGGGCTGCAACGTTCGCGCGCGGCGCGATTTGCCGCGTTTTTCGCATTCCGCCATGAGGTCGAACTGTTGACGGGCTGTTATCCGCTATACGAAACAGACCAGGAGCGTCGCCAGTGTTAAGCGCCACCGAACAAATCGATCATCTCAAGCTCTCCGCCCGGCACGCCGGGTTGGAGTTGCCCCAAGTCGCCCTGCCGGAATCGCATCACGTGGTGGTCGGCCGGATGCGGCTGCATTATCTCGACTGGAGCGCCAAGGGGCGCCATCCCATCCTCTTTCTGCATGGCGGCGGCCTGAACGCCCATACCTGGGATCTCGTCTGCCTGATGCTGCGCGAGCGCTACCACTGTGTCGCCCTCGACCAGCGCGGTCATGGCGACAGCGAATGGGAACCGACCGCGGACTATCGTTTCGAGAGCCAGGTCGCGGACCTTGAAGGCTTCATCGAAAAGCTGAAGCTTGAACGGCCGCTGATCGTCGGCCATTCGATGGGCGGATTCGCCGCGATGGGCTACGCGATTCGGCACGCCGGCAAAATGGCGGGGCTGGCGCTGGTGGATATCGCGCCGGAAGTCGCCACGCAAGGCTCGCTGCGCATCCGCAATTTCATCAACCAGGAGCGCGAACTGGACTCGGTCGAAGCGTTCGTGGAACGGGCGCTGAAGTTCAATCCGCTGCGCAATCGGGACCTGTTGCGGCGCAGCCTGCTGCACAATCTGCGGCAACTGCCGAACGGCAAATGGACCTGGAAGCACGACCCCAAGCGCATCTCGCCGAATTTCGAGCAGGAGCGCATCGAGCGGATCGCCCGGATCAACGACAACGCGGCGAATATCGTCTGCCCGGTGCTGGTGATGCGCGGTGAGCGCAGCGACGTGCTGACCGACGAAAGCGCGGAAAAATTCGCGCGTTCCGTGCCGCGCGGCCGCTGGATGCGGATTGCCGACGCGGGCCATACGATCCAGGGCGATAATCCGCGCGCGCTGCTGAACGCGCTCGAGCCGTTCCTCGCCGAAGCGGGCATGTAGTAAACGCCGGCGCGGCGAATCCGGTTACGCGTCTCCGCGATGCAGCACGCCTTGCCCTTCAAGCGCGCGCACCTGCCCGGCCGAATAGCCAAGATGGCGCGTGAGCACCTGTTCGTTATGCTCGCCGAGCGTCGGCGCCTGTAGCTCCAGCGTGCGCGGAAATTCGGAAAAGCGCAGCGGAAAACCCGGCACGTCGAATTCACCGAGCATCCGATCCCGCACCCGCCGCACGGTTCCGCGCTGGCGCAGATGCGGATGGCTCATCGCTTCCTCGAGCGTCAGCACGGGCGCGAAGGGCACGCGATGCTCGCGCAGCGCCGCCATCACGGCGTCGTCGCCCGGCAGCGACGCGATCCAGCCCTCGATCAGGCCGACGAGTTCGTCAAGATGCGCCACGCGGGCGGCATTGTCGGCGAAGCGCGGATCGCCGGTCAGTTCCGGACGGCCCATCGCGGCGCACAGCTTGGCCCATAGATGGTCGATTTGCGCAAAGATCACGAAGTAGCGCTCGCGCCCCTTGAAGATGCCGGCCGGCGCGGTGTAGGTCGCGTGGCTGCCCATCCGCTTCGGCCGAATCGCGCCGCCGCTCAGGCTCTGCAGTTGCACCGGCGCCTCGTGATAGTGGAAGTAGCTATCGAGCAGCGCGCAATCGAGATACTGCCCCTTGCCGGTGCGCTCGCGATAGAGCAGCGCGCAGGCGACCGCGCCCAGCGCGTGCACGCCGGTCGACACGTCGCCGATCGCGATCGTCGGCACGATCGGCTGGCCGTCGGGCAGGCCGATCATGTGCAGCGTGCCCGCGTAGGCCGCGCCGCTCCAATCGAAGCCGGGCTCATGCGCGAGCGGGCCGGTCTGGCCAAAGGCCGAAACCGAACACATCACGACCCGCGGATTGAGCTTGCTCACGACGTCGTAGCCGAGGCCGAGCCGCGCGATCACGCCCGGCGCGAAATTTTCGACGATCACGTCCACCCGTGACGCGAGCTCTTTCAGGATCGCGAGTCCTTCGGGAGTTTTCGCGTCGAGGCAAAGGCTCTGCTTGCCGCGATTATGCTGGACGAAATAGCCGCTGCGGCCGTCCTTCAGCACGGGCCATACGCGGCTCGGATCGCCGGTCGGGGCGACCTCGACCTTGATCACCTCCGCGCCCATCTCGGCCATCATCAGAGTGACCGTTGGACCCGCGACGAACTGGGTGAAATCGAGAACCTTGTAGCCTTCGAGAACGTGAACTGGACGCTCCGCGCTCATGTGGTCTCTCCTGAATACGGCCTGAGATGCCGAAACGATTGCCCGCCCCATTCCTTCTATAGCACCCGGGACGCGAAATTCGATCGTCCGCTCATCCGCCGCCCGCGCTAATGCATCATGGCGTCGGTCTTGGTCCCCCCGCCGACGCGCTTGAGCAGCAAACACCACGGCGCGCAGACGAGCGCGATTATCGCGAGCAGGCGATAAACGTCGTTGTAGGCGAGCAGCCACGCCTGCGCCTGAATCATGTTGTAAACCATCCCAAGTCCCTGCTTCTGCCCGGTGACCATCTGATGGAGAAAGCCGAAACTCGGACTGCCGGGCATCAGCCGCCCGTTGCCGCTCACGCGCCATGCGTCGAAGATCGAAAAATGCTGCACCAGGTACGCCTGATGGATCTGCTCGCGGCTGGTCAGCATGTTGCTGACGCTCGAGATGCCGATCGCGGCGCCGGTGTTGATCATCATGTTGAACAGACTCGCCGCGAAACCCATCCGTTCCGGCTGAATTTGGCCTAATCCCGCCGCGGTAACCGTGGGAAAGACGATGCCCAGACCGAGGCCGAACAGCAGGATCGGCCAGAGCACGGCGCGCTCGCTCACTTGCAAATTCCAATGCGACATGACCCAGATTTGCGACGCCGCCAGCATGAACCCGAAGCCAATCAACGGACGCAGGTCGTAACCGCGCCGTGATAATTGCCCCACCGTGATCAGCGCGATCACCACGCCGATCCCGCGCGGCGCCACCACCAGTCCGGCCTGCCACGCGTCATAGCCAAGCAGCTCCTGGGTAAACAAAGGATTGAGCAGGTTGATGCTGAACAGCACCAGCGATTGCGTCGAGATCAGCAGAATCGCCAGGGTGAAGCCGAAGATTTTCAGCATCCGCAGGTCCAGAATCGGATCGGGAAAGCGCAATTCGTGAATCACCAGCGCGGCCAGCGCGAGCACCGACGCGCCGGTGAAAATCCGCACCCAAGACGCCGCGAACCAATCCGCGCGCTGGCCCCGATCGAGCACGATCTGCAACAGGCCCAAGCCCAGCGCCAGGTAGATAATGCCGAGATAATCGACCCGCCCGCTGCCGCGCTGCTTGTGCAGATAGGGCGGATCGTGGACGAACGCATAGACCATCAGGGCCGCCAGCGCCCCGGCCGGCACGTTGATATAAAAGGTCCAGCGCCAATCCCAGTTCATCGTGATCCAGCCGCCAAGCGTCGGTCCGGCGATCGGCCCGACCATGATCCCAAGGCCGAACACGGCCATCGCCAGCGTATGCTCCGCCGGCGGAAAAGTTTCGAACAGAATCGCTTGCGCCAGCGGCATCATCGCCGCGCCCGCCGCGCCTTGAAGCAGCCGGAACATCACCATCTGATCGATCGTCCGGGCCACGCCGCACAGCGCCGAGGAGATCATAAAGAGCAGCACCGACAGGATAAAATAGCGTTTGCGCCCGATCCGCGCCGCGATCCATCCGGTCATCGGAATCATCACGCCGTTCGCGACCAGAAAACTGGTGACGACCCAGGTGATCTCATCGACGCTCGCGGCGAAGCTGCCCTGTATGTACGGCAACGCGACATTGACGATCGAGGTGTCGAGCACCTGCAGGAAAGCGCCCAGCATCACTGCCGCCGCGACCAGCCATTTATGCGTGCGCACCGGCTCGGCCGGCGCAAGCGTCGCGGTAACGGTGGATGCCGCCATCGTGTGGGTTTCCTGATTTTCCCCGCGGCGGAGAATAGCTCCTCAGCGCCGGAATTGGCGCCGCCGCTCAGCGCCTGCTTAGCACGTTCCCGGCGCAAGTGTCTCTAGCCGCGATCGCGCCGCGTTCGCGCGCCGCGCCAGCGTCCGTAATGATCCAAAAAGCGGCGTTGACGGTCACTACTATTC
>DAHZDR010000195.1 GCA_027403435.1 Deltaproteobacteria bacterium | reverse complement strand
CGAACGTTCACTGACGCGGACCCGCGACGCGACGAACGCCGGAAAATCCCGCGCCGCGCGTGGCCCTCGATTGGGATCACCCTGCCCCGCGCCACAGTCTGACCCTCCACTTGGAAAGTTAGCGCGGCGGGAGCCGAAATTGAACCATTTTATGTCCGCCGGCAAGGCTCCGGCAGGCCTCGCGATCGTCTCAAACGCGGCGGGCGGCGGCCTGATAGCCGCCGCCCGCCGGTTGCGCCGTTTCCGGACGCGGAGTCCTCGAACCCCGCGCCCGCAATCCGTCGTCAGCTCTCCGGATTGATCACCGTGTAAAGGGTCGCGTTGCCGCGCTGCACCAGTAGCAGCGCCGACTTCTTCTGCTTCTGCGCGTCGCGCGCATAGGCCGCGAAGTCGTCGGCGGTATCGACCTTCTTGTGATTGACCTCGAGGATGATGTCGCCGGCCTGCAACCCCGCGTCCGCCGCCGCCGAATCCGGCAACACCCGCCGAATCACGACGCCCTTGGTGCGCTGCGAGCCAAGCTGCTGCGCGATTTCAGGCGTCAGGTCCTGCACCTGCACGCCCCAGCTCGAACCCGGCTCCTCCGCGCCCGCGGCGCTCGCCAGCTTGCGATCCTTGAGTTCGGCGATCTTCGCCTGCAGCGTCAGATGCTTGCCGTTGCGCACCACTTCGACCGCCACGGTCTTGCCCAGCGGCGTCTGCGCGACCAGTTCCGGCAACTCGTGCTCGTCATGCACCGTGGCGCCGTCGAACTTGAGGATGATATCGCCGCGCTGGATGCCCGCTTCGGCCGCCGGCCCGTCCTTCTGCACGCCCGCGACCAGCGCCCCGATCGGAGCGGGCAGGCCAAACGACTTCGCCAGATCCGGAGTGACCTCCTGAATCTCGACGCCGAGCCAGCCGCGAATCACCCGGCCGTGCTCCTTGAGCTGCTCCATCACGGTTTTCGCCAGATCGATCGGAATCGCGAAGCCGATTCCCGCGTTGCTGCCGGTGCTGCTGTAAATCGCGGTGTTGATGCCGATCACCTGGCCCTGCGTATCGAACAGCGGACCGCCCGAATTGCCCGGATTAATCGAGGCGTCGGTCTGGATAAAGTTGTCGTAATTGCCGCCCAGCGCGCGGCCCTTGGCGCTGATAATGCCCGCCGTGACGGTCAGGTTGAAGCCGAACGGACTGCCGATCGCCATCACCCAGTCGCCGACCTCGGCCTGCGAGGAGTTGCCCAGAATGGCGGCGGGCAGCGGCTTGCTGGCGTCGATCTTGATCAGCGCAAGGTCGGTCTTGGCGTCCTTGCCGATCACCTTGGCGGTGAATTCCCGCTTGTCCATCAGGGTGACGTGGATTTCGTCGGCGTGTCCGACCACGTGGAAATTGGTCATGATATAGCCGTCGGGCGAAACGATTACGCCGGAACCGAGACCATGCTGCTTGAACGCATGCGGCATCTGGCCGAAGAAGTGGCGGAACTGCTCAAACGGATCGCCGCCGCCGCCGCCAGGTCCGAACGGCATCGGTCCCGGTCCCTCCGGTCCGCCGCCCTGATCGCCATTGCCGCCCTGATCCGGACCGCCAAACGGAAAACCCGAAGTTTTAACCTCCTGCACCACCGCGACATTGACCACCGTGGGCATCACATGCTTGACCAGCGGCGCCCACGACGGCAGCGCGATTTTCCGTTCGACCGGCTCGGGAGCGTTCGGCGGCGCCGGAGTCTGGCTTTCGCCGGCCGCGGCCCGCGCCGCATTCGGCTTGCCGGACGCCGGATTTTCAGCCGTGCCCCAAAATGGAAACGCGCCCGCGTTGGCGAACGCGATCGCAATTCCCAACACCACGCCGCCTGCGATGACGGCGATCGTCTTGCCCATGCATTCCTCCTGACAACGCCGTTATCCGCCCGCGGGCGGCCGGCGAAACCTTCAATTTTCAGACGATCAGCGGGCGCGTAAATTCACGCCACGGTCCAAATCAGCGTATAGCGCCACGTTATAGAGCCGCCGTGGCGCCGTTACCGTAGCGCTTTACGGACGATCGTCCAACCATCCATTGTATAGCAAACGCCGCCCCGATGGGCAGTCCGGACGAATCCGGCCCGGCCGGCGGCGTTCAGGCTTCCGGCTCCGCCGCGCCGGCGCGGCCTTCGGGTTTTTTGATGCCAAACTTGTCGAGCCGGTATTGCAAAGTCCGATAACTCATGCCCAGCATCTTCGCCGCCTTGGCGATTACCCAGTCCGCCTTTTCCATCGCTTGCAGAATCAGGTCGCGCTCCAGATGTTCAAAGTTGATGCCCTCGGCGGGAATCTCGAAGCGATCGCCCGCGCGCGACCGCTCGATCCGGCCGGCGCTCTTGCGCGCGAGCGCCTCCTGCGGCAGATCGCGCGGCTCGATCGCGTCGCCTTCGCACAACAGTATCGCGCGCTCGATCGCGGATTCGAGCTGGCGCACGTTGCCCGGCCATGCGTAATCGAGCAACCGCGCCATCGCCTCCCGGCTGATTTCGCGCACCCGGCCGCCCGCCAGATGGCTGAACCGGGCCAGCGCGTTATTGGCCAACAGGGGAATATCCGAGCGGCGCTCGCGCAGCGGCGGCAGGGTGATCGTCACCACGTTCAGGCGATAGTACAGGTCCTCGCGGAAACGCTCCTCGGCGACCTCCTCGGCCAGATTATGATTGGACGCGGCGATCAGCCGGATATCGACCTTGACCGACTCGTTGCCGCCGACCCGGCGGACTTCGCGCTCCTGCAGCACGCGCAACAGCTTGGCCTGCACGCCGATGCCCAAATCGCCGATTTCGTCAAGGAACAGGGTGGATTTGTCGGCGCTTTCGATCAGTCCAATCTTGCGTTCGGTGGCCCCGGTAAAGGCGCCGCGCTCATGGCCGAACAGCTCGTTTTCGATCAGGCTGTCGGGAATCGCCGAGCAGTTGATCGCGACGAACGGGCGCGCCGCGCGCGGCGACAGGCGATGGATCGCGCGCGCGATCACCTCCTTGCCGGTGCCGCTCTCGCCCTGCACCAGCACGGTGGAGTTCGACGGCGACGCCTTGCGCACGATCCGAATCACGTCCTCCATCGCCGGGTCCTGGCCGATCAGCCCCTCGATCTGCAGCTTGCCCTCCATCTGGGTGCGCAGAATCAGGTTTTCCTGGCGCAGGCTCGCGAGTTCCGCGGCCTTCGCCACGGTCATCACCAGGGTTTCGCGATCGGTGGGCTTGGTCAGATAGTAGAAGGCCCCGTTCTTCATCGCCTGCACGGCGCTTTCGATCGTGCCGTGCGCCGTCAACACGACCACCTGCGTGCCGGGGTATTGCTGGCGCACGCGCGCCAGCAACTCCTCGCCCGACATCCCGGGCATCATCAAATCGGTCAGCACCACGTCGAAGCGCGCCAGCCCGAGCAGTTCGACCGCGCGCTTGCCGACCCCGGCCTCTTCGACCGCGAAGCCCTCGTCGCGCAGCGTATCCGCGGTTATCTGGCGTTCCAGATCGTTGTCTTCGACCACCAGCACTGAAGCTTGATTCATCACGCTCTATGCACTCCGCCGGCGGGAAAGCTGAAAGTCACGACCGTGCCGGGCGGCGGATCGTTCGGCGCGATCGCGATTGTGCCGCCGTGCTTTTCGACGATCGCCCGGGAAAAAAACAGCCCCAGTCCCACCCCCTCGCGCTTGGTGGTGAAAAACGGCTCGAAGACGCGCTCGGCCACCTGCGGCTCGATCCCCTTGCCGGTGTCGGAAAAGGCCACGATAAAGCGGCCGTCGCGGGCGGCGAAACGCACCGTCAGCCGCCCGCCTTCGGGCATCGCCTGGATTGCGTTGGCGACCACGTTGACGAAGCAGGTCCGAACTTTTTCCGCATCGAGATTCAACACCGCCGGCGCCTCCGCGCCCGCCTCGGCCACCTCGATACTCTGGCTCTTGAGCTTGGAATCGGAAAGCGCGATCACCCCCTCGATCAGTTTGCGCACGTCGATCGGCGCGGGATGAATCTCGATCGGCTGGCCATAATGAAGGAAGGTCTGCACCATGTCGGAAAGCCGGCGCACCTCGTCCTTCATGATCGCAATCTGCGCCAGGTATTCGTCGCGTCCGCGCGGCAGTTGCGGGCCGTAGCGGGTGCGCAGCCGGTCGAGCGCGAGGCTGATAAAGTTGAGCGGATTCTTGATTTCGTGGGCAAGCGCGCCGGCGAGCTGGCCCAGGGCGGTGAAACGCTCGAGCCGGTTAAGCTCCTGCTCGCGTTCGCGCGCATGGCGCAATTGCGCCACCATTTCGTTGAAGCTGCGCGTCAGCAGCCCGATTTCGTCGCGCCGGCGCGCCTCGGGCACCGGCTCGAGGCCGCGCGCCGCGATATTCTGGGCGGCGTCGGCGACCGCGTGGATTGGTTCGACATAGCGTTCCGCCAGCACGTAGGCGAACGCCAGCCCGACCGTGAAGATCGCCAGCCCCAGCGACAGCAAGCGCATCCGATAGTCCCGCAATGGCCGATCGAAATCGCTGAAATTCGCCGTCACCTGAACATAGCCGAGCAGATGGTCCTCGACTTCGACCGGGATGAAATAAACCGTGCTTTCGCGCGCCGGCAAGCCGAGAATCGCGCCGGTCACCGCCACCGGTCCGCCCGGCGTGCCGCTCCGCAGCTCCATCAGGGCGCGCACCGCTTCGGGATTGAGCGCGGCGCCGATCAGTTTGGGATTCGAGCTGTTGATGATCAAATCCTGGTTCGACGCGATCGACACCTCCAGCCCGCGCGCGTTGAACCGTTTGACGTAATCCCGCAACTGGTTGTGATCGGTCGCGCCAACCGAGGTCAACTCCTGCACGCTGATTTGAATCACGCTGGCGAGGTCGCGCACCTTGGTCTGCGTGGTTTTGACGATCGCCTCCTGCGCGCGCAAGCTTACGAACATTTCGGCGCCGAGCGTAAGCCCCAGCAACGCCACCATCAGCGCGATCAGTTTCGCCTTCAGGTTGAGCGCGGGCAGTGCGATTCTCATCGGGTTCAGCCCGGCGGCCGGACGGGGCCGCGGGATGCTTCAGGCCGAATCGGCCTCGCGCCCCAGCCAGAAAATCCGGCTAGCCAGCACGATCAGCGTGCCCAGCGCGATCACCCAAATCAGATGCTCGAAGCCGCCGATATAGCTGATTATGTGGCCGATCTGCGCGCCGAAAACATAGCCCAGCGAAACCACGACCGGCACTGAAATCAGCGCGCCGAGCGCGTCGTAAATAAAAAATCGCGTCGGCTTCACGCCCAGCGATCCGGCCGTCAGATAAACCAGCGCGCGCACGCCCGCCAAAAACCGCGCGTAGAAAATCGCCATATGGCCGTGACGCTCCATGAAGCCCCGCAGCCGCGCGATCTGGCGGCGCGAATTGGGCCGTCCCACGCCAAGATAGGCGACCAGTCCGGTCCCGAAACGCCGCCCCAGGAAAAACAGCGAATTATCCCCCGCGACCACTCCGCACAGGGAAACCGCCAGCGTCATTGGATACTGGATGATCCCGCGATGGGCCAGGTAGCCGCCCGCCAGCAGCGCCACATCCTCGGGCACCGGCAGGCCCATCCCGCACAGGGCCAACACCGCGAACAGGCCGAAATAGGTCCAATGCTGGATATAAGTTGAAACGAGTCCGGCCAAATCATCCCCCGTGGCCGTAGCGCGCCCGCAGCGCCTCGCGAATCTGATCGACCGGCGTGCCGCTCTCGTACATCTCGCCGGCGGTCACCGCTTCGCCCACGCAAATGTCGCATCCGGCGCCGTGCCTCGTGCGAAAGCAGTCAAGCAGGTTCTTATGCCCCTCGTGTTGCTCGCATCCGCAATAGCAGTCGAGTTGCGCCAGCAGCTCCGGATGTTTTTCGGCGACCGTGTAGGCCTCACGGGTATCGCCGGTGAACTCCGCCGGGTCGAGGGTCAGCCGCGCCGCCGGCGCGGCCGCAGGCGCCGCCGCCGCGCGTATCTGCCAGACCCCGGCGCCGACGATCAGCAGCAAGCCGAACGTGACGATCGCGGCCAAGGTCCGCGACCCTCCGCATGGGGATTTGATTTTCGCCATCTTCCGCCCCTGGGCAAATTATAGCATCTGAATCGCGCGGACGCTGCGATGCTTGAAGGCGTACAGTCCGGCCGGGCGATGGGCGCCGCGGCGCTGCTCGGGCATCCGCCGCAACAGGTCCATCGCCATGATCCGGCGGCGGAAATTGCGCCGGTCGAGCGGCCGTTCCAGCGCGGCGGCGTAAAGCTCTTCAAGCTCGGCGAAAGTGAAACTCGGCGGCAATAGCGTGCGCGCGATATTAGTGTATTCGAGCTTCGCCCGCAGCCGTCCCAGCGCATATTCGGCCATCAATGCGTGGTCATAGGCAAGCTCGGGCAATTCCCGCGCGGCGAACCAGCGTCCGCCGGTGTATTTCGCCGACGCCGCTCCGACCCGGCGCGGATTGTCGATCAACGCCATATAGGCGATCGAGACGACATGGGCGGTCGGATCGCGCGAAGGATCGCCGAAGCTGAAGAGCTGATCGAGGTAGGCCTCGTTAAGCCCGGAGGCGTCGCGCAACGCCCGGCGCGCGGCGCCGTCGAGGGTCTCGCCGACCCGCACCAGCCCGCCCGCGAAGGCCCATTTACCGGCGTTAGGACCGCCCGCCAACTGCACCAGGTAACATTTCAAACGCCGGTTCTCGATCGCGAACAAAACGGTATCGACGGCCACCTTGGGCCGCGCGACCGCGGCGTCGGGCGCGGCCCGAACGATCGCTTCGGGCGCGCCCAAAGGCGCCTCGGGACGGTCATTGCCGCCCGGCGAAACGCTATCCATAGCCGACGATTGCCGCAAATTATGCGCTATATCCTGATTCAACAACGAAAAATCAGGATACGCCCCGCCCGTCCACTCGATGTCCCCACGCGTCCGCTCGCCGCCACTTTGGCCGCCTCAGGCGCCCAGCTCGAGCATCCGTTCGAGCGCCCGCCTGGCGCCTTCGCGCACTTCGGCCGGCAGCTCGATTGCGTAGCGCAGATGCTCCAGCGAATCGGCCACGCCGTCGAGCGTGATCATCTTCATGTAACGGCACAGCACGCACGCCTTGTAGAAATGCTTTTCCGGCACTTCGAGCAACAACCGGTCCGACAGGCCGCACTCCGTGACGATCAGGAATTTTTCCGCCGGACTTTCCTTCGCGTAGCGCATCATGGCGCTGGTCGAGAGCACCGCGTCGGCCATCGCGATTACGTCCTTGCGGCACTCCGGATGGGCGATCACGAGCAGTCCGGGGACGGCCGCGCGCGCCCGCTCGACCTCTTCGGGGGTTATCTGATGATGCACGTAGCAGTTGCCGTCCCACGAGATAATCCGTTTGGAGGTCTGCGTCTGAACGTAGCTGGCGAGGTTCTGGTCGGGAACGAACAGAATATTGCCCGAATCGATCGCGTTGACCACCTTGGCCGCGTTTGCCGAAGTGCAACAGGCGTCGGACAGCGCCTTCACGTCGGCGGTGCAATTCACGTAGGAAACGATTTTCAGGTCGGGATAAACCTTGCGCAACTCTTCGGCGCGATCCGCAAGCGCCTCGGCCGTGACGCTGTCCGCCAGCGAGCATCCGGCGCGCAGGTCCGGCAGCAGCACGCTTCGTTCCGGATTGAAGACCTTGGCGGTCTCGGCCATGAAATGCACGCCGCAGAAAACGATCACCTCGGCGTCGCTCACCTCGCGCGCCTTGCGCGCCAACTCGAAGGAGTCGCCGATAAAGTCCGCGACCTCGAAAATCTCCGGCCGCTGGTAGTTATGCGCCAGAACGATCGCGCGGCGCTCGCGCTTGAGCCGCGTTATCCGCGCAATCTGGCCGGCGTATTGAGCGCAGGTCTCGGACGAATAACGCTGGTCATCGAGCGGCGCCAGCTTGTCGTGCAACGCCGTGGCGTTAATTGTGTCGTGCGCTTCAATCACTGCGTTATCCTCGCTAGCGCGCTACGCGCCGGACTATCGCGCCGCGCGCCGGTCGCTTCCGCTTGCGGTTGCCCGAACCCTCGCCAATTTTGCGGCGGCGCCATGAATTACTTTGCGTCGATATGACGCTTACTGACTGTTTACGCTACCATCCCGGCCCCGGCGATTACAAGCCGGTTGCCCCTCTCTTACCGCATCATGACTCGTCGCCGACGCGCCACGGCGGCTGCCGATTGGCGCGAGGCGGCGTCCATGTCACCCTTGGGCTTGACCCGAGTCACCCTCGGGCATGACCCGAGTCACCCTTGGGCTTGACCCGAGTCATCCTCGGGCATGACCCGAGGGTCCACCGATATGGTCGCATCCTCGGGATTGGCGGTCGGCGGCGTCCATTTGGTATCGTCGGCGCAGGCGGGGTGCCGCATGGCGGCCGGGCGCGTCAGGAAAGGATCGAGCGGCAGTGATGGATGAGGCATTGGATCGTGAAATTGTCGAGGCGGTGCGGCGGTTCGTCGATCGCGACGTGATTGCGGTCGCGATCGAACTCGAGCATAAGGACGAATATCCGCATGCGCTGGTCGCGCGGATGAAGGAACTGGGCCTGTTCGGCGCGACGATTCCGGTCGCATACGGCGGTCTGGGGCTCAGCTTTCTCACCTACGCGCGGATTATGGCGGAGCTGTCGCGCGGCTGGATGTCGCTGGCGGGCGTGATCAACAGCCATCTGATCATGGCCTACATCATCGCGAATCACGGCACGGAGGCGCAGAAAAAATATTTCCTGCCGGGGATGGCGGCCGGAGAAAAGCGCGGCGGACTCGGCCTGACCGAACCGCACGCCGGCAGCGACGTGCAATCGATCAAGACCGTCGCGCGCCGCCACGGCGACAATTATGTCCTCTCCGGCAGCAAGATGTTCATCACCAATTCGCGCAACGGCACGATGCTGGCGGTCGCGGCCAAGACCAATCCGTCGGCCAAGCCCGCCTACGCCGGAATCAGCATGTTCGCGGTCGAAAAAAATGAACACGGCCCCACCGTCAGCGCGCCGCTCAAAAAGCTCGGCTACAAGGGTATCGACACCTGCGAAGTGCTGTTCGAAGACCTTGAAGTGCCGGCCGCGAACCTGATCGGCGGGGCCGAAGGCCTCGGCTTCAAGCAGGTGATGAGCGCGCTGGAAGTTGGCCGGATCAACGTCGCCGCACGCGCGGTCGGCGTCGGCCAGGCCGCTTTCGACGCCGCGATTCGCTACGCCCAGCAGCGCACCGCCTTCGGCAAGCCGATCGGCGAGCATCAGGCGGTGCAGCTATTGCTCGCCGACATGGGCACGCGGTTGCAGGCGGCCCGCCTGATGGTCGAGAACGCCGCGCATAAAAAGGACGCCGGCGAACGCTGCGACGTCGAGGCCGGGATGGCCAAGCTGTTCGCCTCCGAGGCCTGCGCCAAGATGACGCTCGACGCGCTGCGCGTGCTCGGCGGCTACGGTTACATGGCGGAATTTCCGGTCGAGCGGTTTTATCGCGACGCGCCGCTGATGATGATCGGCGAGGGCACCAACGAAATCCAGGCGCTGGTGATTGCGCGCGGCTTGCTCGCCCGCAACCGGATTTGACCGATCGCGCGGCGCCGCCGGGCCGCGCGATTTGCGGCGCGGCGCGCGCGGGCGTCTTACCCCCGCCGTCCGCCGAACGCATGGACCATCCGGCCGAGATTCGAGCGGCTCGCCAGCGGCGCGATCGCGTCGGCCGCCGCGCGCATCCGCGCGATTTCGTCCGCTTCCGGCTCGCTCGCGAAAACCCGGTCCCATAACGGGCTGGTGACGCCCAGGCATCGCGCCGGCGCGCGATAATGATGCCCCAGATGGCGCGCCCGCAGCCGCGCTTCGTAGCCGCACGCGGGGCGGACGAAATGAATCCGGTAATGCTCGATTTCGTAGAGCGCGAAGCCCGCCGCCGCGCCCAGGAAAAGCGTCGTGGCCGGGCCGAATCCGCCAAAATGGATCGCCGCGGCCAACGCCATCGCGAGCGGCGGCCACGCGCCAATCGCGAAGACCCGGCCGGGCTCGCGATGGTGCGCGTCATGCATCGCATGCGCGGGACCGCCGAGCCGATGGCCGAGCCAGCCGTGGATCGCGTATTCGAGAAACGTCCAGGCGAATAGTCCCGCCGCAAAGCTGGCCGCCGCCGCAATCATCTTGCGATCCTATCAGGACGCGCCGCCACGCGCGGAAGCGGTTTTCCGCGGCCGCGCCCGGATCACGTAATGATATTGCGCCGGCTCCAGCGCCTCGACCGAGAACCCCGCCGCTTCCAGCCGCACCAGCGCCTCGCTTTGATTGTAGGTATGGCCGCGCGGCGGTCCGACCGGCCGCTCGACCGCGGAATTCCAGTCGATTACGAGCACGAAGCCGTCCGCCGCCGGCAGCGCCGC
>DAHZDR010000502.1 GCA_027403435.1 Deltaproteobacteria bacterium | reverse complement strand
GATCTGCCGTGGCGATAAAGGCCATTTCACGTCGAGCGTCGCCGCGCCAGAGCGCGATGAACGGCGCGGCGAAGATTTGCGCGAGCGCGATCAGCCGCGCGCGTATCCCGACGCGTTCGCCGAGATATTTTTCTTGCAGCGTAAGTTGGCTGCGCACGATTCCCTCAATCAGGCGGCGCATGTATGCGGTTTCGAGGCGTGACGCGGGAATTTCATGCGTCACGCGCAGGCGAGGTTCATAGATGCGGCCATATCCGGCGCGTCCAACGAGCACGCCAATTTCAATATCTCCTCCGGAGACGAGTTTTTCCCTGGTGCGATCCGGGAGCAACCGCTCCGGCGATTCCCATGAAACAGAATTGAAAAATGCGTTCCGCCGTATCCAGAGTCCCGCTCCGATCGTTGGCGCTATCATCGAGGCCGGATTGAATGTCGTGCGCCGGTCGCCCATGTAATCGTTAACTGCCAGAAGGCCACGCCGATTCCATACAGCGGGCGGCGGATCCGTTTCCCAGCACGGACGCACTTGCGAAACCGCAAGCGCGATTTTCGAATCCGCGAACGTTTCGATACCCGTGTCGATGAATTTGCGGTCTGGAAGGTTGTCGTCGTCGAGGAAACAAATCAGGCGTCGGCGCGCTTCCTGAACGCCGCAAATACGCGCGTGCGTGAGACCCTGCCGGGGTTCGGGAACGACGCGCACGGCGACGCCGCGCGCGCGCAACGCCGCCGCCGCCGGAGCGGCCTCGACCGCGGCGGCGGTGCCGTCGCTTGAATTGTTATCGACCACGACCACCTCGAACGAACCGTCGGGCGCGGTCTGCGCGGCCAGCGCCGCCAGCACTTTGGGCACGCGCGCGCGACGTTATCGTAGGTCGCGATTACGACGCTGACGCCCGCCGCTTCATCCGCGGCGGCGGTTTCGCGCGGCGCGTTCGCGGCCGGCGTATCGATCTTGTCAAGCATCATCCGTCGGCCCTCGCCAAGCGGCAATCGTCGGCGCCCGAGTTAGCGCCGAGTTCGAGTAAAATCGTCTCCAGCCGCGCCATCTAGGCCGCCGGATCACATAGTTCGGCCGCGCGGCGCGGACCGGCGCCACCCAGGCGCTCACGCTCGGCGGGATTTTCGATCAACCGGCCGAGTGCGGACGCCAACGCCTCGGCGACGTCCGGCGGCGTGAGCAGTCCCGTGCGTTCGTCGATAATTTCGCACGCGCCGCCCAGCGCGGTCGCGACCGCCGGCAGGCCCGCGTCGAGCGCCTCGATAAACACGATGCCGAACGCCTCGGGACCGGCGTTGGGCTGGCAGAAGATCTCGGCGGCGCGCATCAGGCGCGGAACGTCGGCGCGATCGCCGAGGAAACGGACGCGATCGGCGATTCCATGTTCGCGCGCAATCGCGGTTAGGCGCTCCAGATAAGCGTGTTCATGCGGCCGCTGCGCGCCGCCGGCGAACCAGCAAAACCAGCCGGGCCGGTCGCGCAAAAGTCCTAGCGCCCGCAGATGCAATTCATGGCCTTTCCCCGGCTCCATCCGGCTCGCCTGCAAAATCACCACGGCGTGGTCCGGCGCGCCCAGCTCGGCGCGCAGCGCGAGACGTTCCGGCGGGGCGAGCCGCGGACCGCCGATATTCACCGGGCAGTACAGAATCTCCGTGCGCGCAGGGGTGAAAAGTTTCCCCATGGTCGAGGCGGCGTAACGGCTGTTGCAGATCGCGAGGTCGGGCGGGACGCGCGCCGCCCAGCGTTCGACCCAATGGCGTCCGTTGGCCGCGTCATGCATCCAGAAGACGAGGGGACGGCCGGCGCGGCGGACGGCGGGCGCAAAGATCGCGTGCGCCCACGCCATGTGACAGACGACCGCGTCGATCCGCTCGGCGGCGATCAGGCGGGCCAAACGCCGCCGCGCGCGGATTATGCCGAGGGGATTGCGCGCCCGCGTCGGACCGAGCGTCAGGACCGCCACGCCGAGCGCGCGCAATTCCCGCGCCAGGCGGTCTTCGAAACAGAGCGCATAGACAGGGTCGATCCGGGGGGCGCGAGTTCGTTCGCGCGCCAGCGTCAGCAGCGCGGTTTCGACGCCGCCATAAAGATTTCCGCTATGGACGTGCAGTATGCGCAAAGGAGATTCCATCGCCGCGCTCAGGCGGGCGGCGGTGTCGAATTGTTGGCGCTG
>DAHZDR010000128.1 GCA_027403435.1 Deltaproteobacteria bacterium | reverse complement strand
GATTATTTTCCGCTCGGACGGCGTGCCGACCTACAATTTCGCGACCGTGCTCGACGACGCCGATTTCAAAATGACGCATATCGTGCGCGGCGACGATCATCTGCCGAACACTCCGCGCCAGATGCAGATCGTCCACGCGCTCGGCTTCGCGCCGCCCGCCTACGCGCATCTGCCGATGGTGATGGGCGCGGACGGGCAGAAGCTCTCCAAGCGCCACGGCGCCGCTTCGGTCTTCGCCTATCGCGATCTCGGCTATTTTCCCGAGGCGCTGCTCAACTATCTGGTGCGGCTCGGATGGTCGCACGGGGACCAGGAGATTTTTTCGCGCGCCGAGATGATCGAGTGTTTCGATTTCGCCGATTGCGGCAAATCCGCCGGAATTTTCAACGCGGAAAAGCTCCTCTGGCTCAATTTCCATTACATGAAGACGCTGCCGATGGAACGACTGGCGCGCGACGTGAGGCCGTTTATCGAACGGCGCGGATGGACGATTCCGGGCGACGACGCATGGCTTGAAAAGATGATCGCGACGCTGCGCGAACGCGCCAAGACGCTGGTCGAACTGGTCGGTTTCGCCAGCTTTTATCTGAACGAGGACATCGCGATCGATCCGAAAGCGGCGGCGAAATTCCTTACGCCCGAGATTGCTCCGGCGCTGGCCGCGCTCGCCGGCGAAATGGAGGCGCTGGCCGCCGCCGACTTCGCCGAGCCGTCGATTCAGGCCGGATTCACGCGGACGCTCGAACGCTTTGCGATGAAACTCGGGCAGCTTGCGCAGCCGGTGCGGGTAGCGCTGACGGGCGGCACGGTCAGTCCGGGAATTTACGAGGTTATCGCCGTGCTCGGCCGCGATCGCACGGTGCGCCGACTACGCGCCGCGCAAGATCTCTGCGCCGCGGCGAACTGATTTTCGCGCGGGTTGCCGGGAGCGTCCGCTCAGTGCGCGGCGGGCCCGCGGCCTGCGACCCGCTTGAGCATCAGGAACGACGGAATAAAGATCACCGCCAGAATCGCCAGTCCGCGGTAAATATCATTGTACGCGAGCAGCGAGGCCTGCACCTGGATCGTCTGATAGACCATCCCGAGACCCTGCTTTTGACTGGTGGCGAGCTCCCGCGCGAAATTGAAGGTTGGCGCGCCTGGCATCCGCCCACCCGGCGCGCTCATCCGCCACGCGTCGAACACCGAAAAATGCTGCACCAGGTATGTCTGATGGGTTTGCTCGAAGCTGTTGAGCAGATTTATCACCAGCGAGATTCCGATCGCGGAGCCGGTGTTCCGCATCATATTGTAAAGGCTCGCCGCGTAACCCATCCGCTCCTTTTCGACGCACGAAAGCGTGGTGGCGGAAAGGGTTGGAAAGATCAGGCCGCTGCCGGCGCCGGAAAGGATGATCGGCATGGCCAGCGACCACATGCTCACCTGCAAATCCCAGTGGCCCATCATCCAGGTGGCGTAGGCGACGAGCGCAAAGCCGACGCCGACAAACGGGCGCATATCGACGCCGCGGCGCGATAGCTGGCCAACCATCAGCATCGCCACCAGCGTGCCGATTCCGCGCGGCGCGACCGCGACCCCGGCCTTCCATGCGTCATAGCCGAGCAGATTTTGCAGGAACAGCGGATTGAGCAGGTTGGTGCCGTACATAATCATGACCATCGCCATGATCGTCAGCACCGACATGTCAAAGACCGGGATTTTGAGGATCGGCAGGTCCAGCACCGGATCGGGAAAGCGCAACTCGTGCCAGACCATCAGGATAATCGCGGCGACCGAACCCGCCGCGAAATAGCATACCCACGCGGAATGGAACCAGTCGGCGCGCTGGCCGCGATCGAGCACGATCTGCAACAGGCCGAGGCCGAGCGTCAGATAAAGCATGCCCATCCAGTCAACGCGCCGATTGGTCCCGTGCCGGCCGCGCAAATATGCCGGGTCGTGCACGAACCAATAGACCATCACGGCCGCGAGCGTGCCGATCGGCAGGTTGATGTAGAAGTTCCAGCGCCAGCTCCAGTTGTCGGTGATCCAGCCGCCGAGCGTCGGTCCCAGCACCGGCGCGACCATCAGGCCCACCCCCCACATCGCCATCGCCAGACCCTGTTCGGCGGGCGGGAAGGTCTCCATCAGGATCGCCTGCGACGACGGGATCATCGCCGCTCCGGCCGCCCCCTGGAGCAGGCGGAAGACGACCATCTGGGTGAGGGTTTGGGCCGCGCCGCACAATCCCGAGGCGAAGACGAAGACGATCACCGAGGTCATGAAGTAGCGTTTGCGGCCAAAGCGCGAGGAAATCCACCCGGTCAGCGGTATCATGATGCCGTTGGAGACCAGGTAGCTGGTCAGCACCCAGGTGATTTCATCGACGCTGGCCGCGAAACTGCCCTGCATGTGGGGCAGGGCGACGTTGACGATGGAAGTGTCGAGGACTTCGAGCGTGGCGCCCAGCATCACGGCCAGCGCGACCAGCCATTTATGCGACTCGGCGCGAGGCTGCCCGGCGGGTGCGCCGGTCGGTTTGGGAGCGGTCGCCATTTCAAGTCTACGGAGCCTTTGCGTTCACGAGAATTGTTTCGGCGTCGCGACCAAATCGAATTGCCGGTCCCGCCCAGATCGCAAAGCTGTCCTTTCCAGATGATTCCCTGCCTGTGGAGGTCTCCGACTCCAGTCTGGATATCGGGTGATTTTCTCTTAAGCCAGTTTCATGCCACCAAATTTTATCGGCACATCATGCTTTGGCCAATCATGCAATAACAAAGCAAAAATATGACCCGACCTGCCGATCGTTGTTTCGCATTTTGCGTAGCGCCCTGCGCTGAATGCGTTGCGTGTGGCCAAAATTGCTCCGAGAAACTTTACTCCTCCGTTTGGCATTTTCCGACTACGCCGCCGCAGTGACGCGCACAATCCCGCTTCGAACAAGCATCAGCCAAACCCGCCATGTGGTTGGCGTAGGCAAGCTGATTAATGTCGTAAGGATGCGATTTTAGGTTCGCCGCTTCGGATTTCACGGCACAAGCGGCGCAGGGAGTCGAAAACCGGTGGGCAGGGCTCGGGTCGCCCTCGGCAAAGCGCGCGTATCAGGCGGCGTGCATCCCGCGCGGCAGTTCGCGCCAGCACGGCCCGCACAGCGCCCAGATCTCATCACCCTCGAGCATCACCAATACGCCCGCGATCGCCTCGCCGACGTTCAGGCATCGGCGGCAGACCAGCTCGTCGCCGCGCGAACGGGCGGCGGCCGAAAGCGCGGCCAGACTCGAAGAGTCTTCGATCGTTTCGATTTCGATCAGTTGGCTTTCCATAGGGCGTCCCCCTTCGGCTTGAACGGCCGTTCAGCGGGAGTGCTTGATTTATGTATCTTTATGCTTTAAGCGAGTCAAGCATCTCAAAACCGACCCTGACTTATTTATTATGCTAACAGAGAGTCATCATTACGCTGACTTCCAGTGGACGGCGCGCCGTTAGTCCGTCCGCCGGCGCACGCCGTCGCGCATCCCGCGCGCGATCGCCAGCCGCCGCTCCTCGCGCGCGATCCGTTCGACGCTCGCGCCGGCGATTCGCGCGATCGCCAGCCGCGCCGCCGCGACCGCCTGCTTGACCAGCGCTTCGCCCGGCGTATGCCGCTCGTGCAGCGTGCGGCAAAATCCCCGCTCGCGCGCGATCCGAATGAAGCGCGCCCGATCCGCCCGCGCCGGATCGACCTCGTGCAGCGCCAGCGCCTTGGGCGCGTAGCCGATTCGATAGCCCGCCCGCGTCAGCCGCCGCGCCATCTCGGTCTCTTCCTCATGGCCGCAGGCCCCCGGCCCGAGCCGTTCGTCGAACGGGCCCGCCGCCCGCAAGGCGGCCGCGCGAAAGGCCATGTTGGCGCCCAGCACGCCGCGCACTTCGATTGTCCGGTCGCCGTGATCGGCGATTGGCAAATCCAGATACGGGGCCATCGCGCCGGCTTTTTCGCGCGGGTCTTCGGCCGGCAGAATCCGGCCCTTCATTGCGGCGTATTGCGGAAACTCGTCGAAAAACCGTTCGACCGCCGCGACGTAATCCGGCGCGACCGTCAGATCGTCGTCGAGGCACGCGATAATCGCGCCGCGCGCCCGCGCGATCGCGCGATTCTGCACGCGGCATTTGCCCGGCCGCGGCTCGTGAATCCGCACCACCTCGATTCCCGGCGCGATCGCCCGCAAATCGAGTTCGAGTGGTTCCGGCGCGCCGTTTTCCGCGACGAAAATTTCCTCCTCGTCCGGCCGCGCTTGCGGCGCGAGGCTGGCGATCAGCCGCGCCAGCGAATCCGGCCGCCGATGGGCCGCGATCACGATCGAAAGTTTCAACGCCCTCCGCCGGCCGCCGCGATTTTCCCGTCCGGCCCCAGCCGCCGCATCCGCATGGTCAGATTCTCGTCCATCAGCAGGCTCGCGCTGGTCATCAGGCGATAAAGCTGGCGATTGATCCGCCGCCGCTCCGGATCGCGCACCCCGCGCACGTACAGCAAATATGAAAACAGCTTGATCGGCGCATACAGCAGCGGCGTGTAAAGCCACGCCCGCAATTTCCGCCGGCTCGACCCGATCGCGTCGAGCCACAGGCCCTCGCCATGCGCGATCCAATGGAGATCGTTGAGCCCCATGATATGCCAGTTGCGGCCGTCCGCCGCGCGATAGCGATAGGGCAGGGGCGCGCGCCGCCCCTTGTAAAAGCCGCTCAGCAGGTAATGAATCCGCGAAGTCACGTTGAGCCGGTTCGGCGTGGACAGAATCGCCGTTCCCCCCGGCTTCATGATTCGCGCGATTTCGTTCAGCGCGTGCGGCACGTCCGCCAGATGCTCGATCACTTCGAGCATCACCACCAGGTCGAAACTTTCCGAACGCAGCGGAAAATCGCGATTGAGGTCCGCCGCGATCCATCCCGGCGCCCCCGGCCGGTATTCGGTCGCGATCACGCGCCATCCGCGTTCGCGCAGCGCGCGCACCGCGCGGCCGTCGCCCGCGCTTAAATCGATCGCCAGACCGGGCGGTTGATCCTCGGGAATCAGCCGCAGCGCGCCGCGGATTCGTTCGTCCATCGCGCCCGATTCTGCGCCACCCGCGGCTTGCGCTCAAGCCGCCCGCCGCGCGGCCGCGCCGGCCGCGTGTGTTATCCTCTCAAGCGCCGCCCGGCTTGAATTGGCGCCGCCGGCAGGTTAAACAATTTGATTCCAGCCGCGAGAGTGGCGGAATGGCAGACGCGCAAGGCTCAGGACCTTGTGAAGGCAACTTCGTGGGGGTTCAAGTCCCCCCTCTCGCACCATCCAACCGGAGCTTGGTAAGGTTTACCCCAAGACGCGGATCCGCCGCGCGCGGCGCCGGATTTCTCGTGCGCCGCGCGGAGCGCCCCGCGCCGCCAATTCATGATGGAACTGAGCAAGACTTTCGATTCCAAAGCCGCCGAAGAGCGCTGGTTTCAACTCTGGATCGATCGCGGCTATTTTACCGCCGATCCCGCGCGCGAGGACCAGACGTCCGATCCCGCGGATAAAGAGAAGACGTTTTCGATCGTTATTCCGCCGCCCAACGTCACCGGCCAGCTCCATCTGGGCCACGCGCTCAACGTCACGTTGCAGGACGTGATCGTGCGGATGCGCCGGATGCAGGGTTACAACACGCTCTGGATTCCCGGCACCGACCACGCCGGAATCGCCACGCAGAACGTCGTCGAACGCGAAATCGCCAAGGCAGGCCTGAGCCGCCACGATCTCGGCCGCGAGCAATTCGTCGCCCGCGTATGGGCGTGGAAGGAGACCTACGGCGGCAAAATTCTCCATCAGTTGCGCCGCCTCGGCGCCTCGTGCGACTGGAGCCGCGAGCGTTTCACGCTCGATCCGGGACTGTCGCGCGCGGTCGCGCGGGTCTTCGTCTCGCTCTATCGCGAGGGCCTCATCTACCGCGGCCATCGGATGATCAACTGGTGTCCGCGATGCGAAACGGCGCTCTCGGATCTCGAAGTCGATCACAAGGACGCCAAGGGCAATCTCTGGCATATCCGCTATCCCTTCGTTGACGGCTCCGGATCGATCACGGTCGCGACCACGCGGCCCGAAACGATGCTCGGCGATACCGCCGTCGCCGTTAATCCCGACGACGATCGTTATCGCGCCGCAATTGGCCGCACGCTGCGATTACCGCTGGCCGATCGCGAAATTCCAATCCTCGCCGACGCCGCGGTCGAACGAGAGTTCGGCACCGGCGCGGTCAAAATCACGCCCGCTCACGATTTCAACGATTTCGAACTTGGCCGCCGCCATCAGCTTGCGCAAATCTCCGTAATCGACATTCACGGCCGGATGAGCGAAAACGCCGGCGCCTACGCCGGTCTCACGCGCGAGGCCGCGCGCAAGCAAATCGTCGCCGACCTCGAAGCGCAAGGCCTGCTCGAAAAGGTCGAGCCGTACGCGCACAAGCTCGCGGTCTGCTCGCGCTGCGATACGATCGTCGAGCCGCTGATCTCCGAGCAATGGTTTATGCGCATGGCCGAGCTTGCCGCGCGCGCCACAGAAGCCGTGCGGGACGGCCGCACGACCTTCCATCCCAAACATTGGGAAAATACCTATTTCGCGTGGCTGGACAATATCCAGGACTGGTGCGTCTCGCGCCAGCTATGGTGGGGCCATCGGATTCCGGCCTACTGGTGCAATCAATGCGGCGGCGAGCCGATCGTCGCCGAAGAGCGTCCGTCAGCCTGTACGAAGTGCGGCAATACCGAACTGCGTCAGGACGAGGACGTGCTCGATACCTGGTTTTCTTCGGGACTGTGGCCGTTTTCGACCCTCGGCTGGCCGGACCAAACGCCGGAGATGGCCAAGTACTATCCGACCACGCTGCTGCTGACCGGCTTCGACATTATTTTCTTCTGGGTCGCGCGGATGATGATGCTCGGCCTGAAATGCGCCGGCGACGTTCCCTTCCGCGACGTCTATATCACGCCGCTGGTGCGCGACCAGTTCGGCAAGAAGATGACGAAATCGCGCGGCAATGTCGTCGATCCGCTCGAAATCATGGAGCGCTACGGGACCGACGCGGTCCGCTTCACGCTCGCGCAACTGGCGGTGCAGGGCCGCGATCTGATTCTTTCCGACGATCGGCTGACGGCGTCGCGCGCCTTCGCCAACAAAATCTGG
>DAHZDR010000122.1 GCA_027403435.1 Deltaproteobacteria bacterium | reverse complement strand
CGCGCGCTCGGCGCGGAGATCGCGCGGCTCCATCGATGCGGCTTCGTGCACGGCGACCTGACGCCGTTCAACATCTTCATTGTGCCGGCGGAGCCGCCACGCTTCGTTTTTATCGACCACGAGCGGACGCGCCGCGCATTTTGGCTGGGACGGCGGCGCCGGATGCTGCGCAATCTGGTCCAGCTGGGCCGCTTTGCGATGCCTGGCGTGACCGCCACCGATCGCCTGCGCGTGCTATGCGGATATGCGGCCGGGAGCGGGCGGGCGGCGCGCCGGGCGACGATCCGACGGACGGCGGCGATGCTCGGCCGGCGGATACGGCGCGACGGTCTGGCGCGGATCGCGCCGCTTCACGGCGGCTCCAGCGGACACGAACCAATTCAAGGAGATGGGAACGGCAATGCCTGAGACAGCGGCTATTTCGGTCGTGATTCCAGTCTTTAACGAAGCCGCGACCATCGGCAAGGTTATCGAACGGGTGCTCAATTCCGGCTTCGGCGACGAAGTGATCGTGGTCGATGACGCCTCGACCGACGGCACGCGCGAATACCTCAAGCAACTGGAGAATCCGCGCGTCAGGTGTTTTTTCCACGCGGTGAATCGCGGCAAAGGCGCCGCGCTGCGGCTCGGCTTCGCCGCGGCGAGCCAGCGCTTCGTGATCGTGCAGGACGCCGATCTCGAATACGACCCGCGCGATTACGCCAGCGTGCTCGAACCGCTGGCCGATGGACGCGCCGACATGGTGTACGGATCGCGCTTCCTCGGCGGACCCCATCGCGTGCTCCTGTTCTGGCATTACGCGGGCAACCGGTTCCTCACGCTGATCTCCAATATTTTCAACAATCTGAATTTGACCGACATGGAAACCGGGATGAAAGCGTTCCGGCGCGACCGGCTGCTCGAACTGAAACTCAGCGCCGACCGCTTCACCTTCGAACCGGAAATCACCGCCAAAGCGGCGCGCGCCCGCTGGCGGATTTACGAAGTGCCAATTTCGTATTCCGGCCGCACCTATGAGGAAGGCAAAAAAATCGGCTGGCGCGACGCGATCACCGCAATCGCGGCGATATTCTACTATCGGTTCATGGATTGAACGCCGCAGGCGAAAATGCCGCGGCGCCGCTGCGAATCGCCGGCGTCGATCCCGAGCGCAATTTCGCGGGCGGCGAAAGCCAGGTGATGGGACTGACGCTCACGCTGCTGCGCGCGGGCCATCAGGCGGAGTTGATGTGCGATCCAGCCGGCGAACTCTGGCGGCGCGCGATCGCGGCGGGCGTCCGCTGCCATCCGCTGCGCGTGCGCAACTCGATCGACGCCGCGGCGGGCTGGCGGCTGCGCCGGCGGTTGCGGATCGAGCGCTATGATGTCCTGCATTTCCATACGGCGCGGGCGCATGCGCTGGCTCCGTTTGCGCGCGGCCGGACGCGCGCGCTGGTGGTGACGCGGCGGATGGATTATCCGCCCAACCGGATCTTCGCGCGCTGGTTGTTCAATCGCGCGGTCGATGGCGTCGCGGCGATTTCGCCGGCCGTCGCCGAGGCGTTGGCGGGCGCGGGAGTCGCGCGCGAGCGGATCGCAATCATCCCCAGCGGCGTCGATTGCGCGCGCTTTCGGCCGCCGACCGGCGAAGAGCGGCGCGCGGCGCGACTACGCCACGGGCTGGACGACGGCGATCTCGCGATCGGAGCGATCGGCGCGCTGGCGCCCCGCAAGGGCCATCGCGACCTGGTTGACGCCGTGGCGCGGCTGCCGGCGCATACCGAGATTCGCTGTTTGATCGCCGGCGAGGGCGCGCTGCGCGAGGCGTTGGCCGCGCAAATCGAGCGGCTCGGCGTTGGGCGTCAGGTACGGCTATGCGGACCGCTCACGGATGCGCGCGAGTTATTATGGGCGCTCGACATTTTCGCGATGCCTTCGCTGCAAGAGGGCCTCGGCGTCGCGGCGCTCGAGGCGCTGGCCTGCGGCCTGCCGCGCCGATTTCCGTCCGCCGCGCGGGAGCTTCGGCCAGCGCCGCCAGCGCTTCAGCCAGAGCGTCCGGATTTCCCGGCGGGATCAGGATTCCCGCCCGGCTATCGCCGAGCAAATCGATCAAGCCGCCGGTCCGGCT
>DAHZDR010000111.1 GCA_027403435.1 Deltaproteobacteria bacterium | reverse complement strand
CGGCGGTGTCGGTAGTGAAATAGGGATTGCCGGTGCCAGCGGCGAAGATCACGACGCGGCCTTTTTCCAGATGGCGGATGGCGCGGCGCAGGATGTACGGCTCGCACACCGAATGCATCGCGATCGCCGACAGCACTCGCGTCGGCACGTCCAGTTGTTCGAGCGCGTTCTGTAGCGCGAGCGCGTTGATTACCGTCGCCAGCATTCCCATCTGGTCGGCGGTCGAACGGTCCATCCCTCGCGCCTCGTATTCGCTGCCGCGCAGGATATTGCCCGCGCCAATCACCAGCGCGAGCTGAATTTCGAGCACGGCGGCGTCGCGCACCTCGCGCGCGATATCGGCCAGCGCGTCGGCGTCGATACCGTTGCCCTGGCGTGGCGCGAACGCCTCGCCCGAAAGCTTGAGCAACACGCGCTTGAAGCGGGGTTTATGCTTTGCGTCGCGGTCCGCTTCGGCCATCGCGAATCTTCCCTTCCCGCGCAAGCGGCACGCCGCGGGCGCCGGCGATCATTGATGGTCGTTCAGCCGGCTTCCGTATCAGGCCGCGCGCGCCGCGAGGTTTTCGCCGAGCTGGAAGCGCACGAAGCGCCGGACTTCGATCTTTTCACCCAACTTGCCGACGTATTCGCCGATCAAATCCTTGATCGTGCGATTCGGATCGCGCACCCAGACCTGTTCGTACAGGCACGTTTCGGCGTAAAACTTTTCGACCTTGCCCTCGACGATTTTGTTGATCACGGCCTCGGGCTTGCCGGCGCCGGCGGCCTGCGAGGCGTAAATCTGGCGTTCCTGGGCGATCACTTCGGGCGCAAGCTCCTCGCGCCGGACGCCGCGCGGATTGGCCGCCGCAATCTGCATCGCAAGTTCCTTGACCAGCGTCTGGAACTCCGGCGTCTTGGCGACGAAATCGCTCTCGCAGTTGACTTCCACCAGCACGCCAAGCTTGCCGCCAGCGTGAATATAGGAGCCGACCGCGCCTTCCGACGCGACCCGGCCGGCGCGTTTGGCGGCGGCGGCGATGCCTTTTTCGCGCAACCAGACGACGGCGGCCTCGAGATCGCCTTTCGCTTCGGCCAGCGCCTTCTTGCAGTCCATCACGCCGGCGCCGGTCTTCTCGCGCAGTTCCCTGACCAGATTAGCGTTTACGTCCATCATGAATTCCGGGGAAAGCTCCCGTTCAAACCTGTTTTAAGCCAGCGCGCGCCGCGTTACCGCGCCGTGGCCGGCGGCCCGCGCACCCAATCAAACCGCCTCGGCCGCGCCCCGCGCGCGGCGCCTCAAATCTGCGGCGACGGCGGCTCCGGCGCCGGACCCTCGTCGCGCATGGACGCCGCGGCTTCGTCCTCGAGTCCCTTGGCGCGCTCCTCGGCCAGCCGCTTGCCCTCGATCACTGCGTCGGCAATCGCCGCGGTAAACAGCTTGATCGCGCGGATCGCGTCGTCGTTGCCGGGCACCCGGTAGGCGATCAAATCGGGATCGCAATTGGTGTCCACCACCGCAATCACCGGAATCCCCAGCCGGTTGGCCTCGGCCACGGCGATTTCCTCTTTCTTGGTGTCGATCACCCAGAGCGCGTCGGGCAGCTTGCGCATATTCTTGATGCCCGCCAGATTGGCCATCAGCTTGGCGTGCTGTTGCGCGTTTTCGCTCATCTCTTTCTTGGTGAGCGCCTGGACCATCTCCGGGTCCGCCATCATCTCTTCAAGCTTCTTGAGCCGATCGATCGAGGCGCGGATGGTCTGGAAATTGGTCAGCATCCCGCCCAGCCAGCGGTTGTTGACGTAGAACATCCCGCAGCGGTCGGCTTCCTCGCGCACGATATCCTGGGCCTGCTTCTTGGTGCCGACGAACAGGATCGTGCCGCCCTGGGCGGCAAGGTCGCGGGCGAAGTCGTAGGTCGCGCGAAACATCTTGACCGTCTGCTGAAGGTCGATGATGTAGATGCCGTTGCGGGCGCCGAAGATGTAAGGCTTCATCTTCGGATTCCAGCGGCTGGTCTGGTGGCCGAAATGGACGCCGGCCTCGAGCAGCTGCTTCATGCTGATTTCGGTCATTGAGAGTCTCTCTTTGTTCTCGCTATGCCGCCGCGCGGCGCTAAACCCTCATCATACGCATCCCGGCGGACATTGCATAGGGCGCGAATCGCGCCGGCCGGAGCGGCCCGGCGCGGCGGCTAACCGTTCATCGAATCGAGAAATTCCTCGTTGGTCTTGGTGCCCTGCATCTTGTCGAGCAGGAACTCCATCGATTCCACCGCGTTGAGCTGCGACAGCAGCTTGCGCAGAATCCAGACACGGTTGAGCGTGCTGCGCGGCAGCAGCAGCTCCTCCTTGCGGGTCGAGGAGCGCTGCATATCGATGGTCGGAAAGATGCGCTTTTCGAGCAGCCGGCGGTCGAGCGCGATCTGCTGGTTGCCGGTGCCCTTGAACTCCTCGAAAATCACCTCGTCCATGCGGCTGCCGGTATCGACCAGCGCGGTGGCGATAATCGTCAGGCTGCCGCCGTCCTCGGTGTTGCGGGCGGCGCCGAAGAATTTCTTGGGCTTGTGCAGGGCGTTGGAATCGACGCCGCCGGAAAGGATTTTGCCGGAGGGCGGCACGACGGTGTTGTAGGCGCGGGCGAGACGGGTGATCGAATCGAGCAGAATCACCACGTCGCGGCCATGCTCGACCAGCCGGCGCGCCTTTTCAATCACCATCTCGGCCACCTGCACGTGGCGGGTCGCCGGCTCGTCGAAAGTCGAGCTGACCACTTCGCCATGCACCGAGCGCAGCATGTCGGTGACTTCCTCGGGCCGCTCGTCCACCAGCAGGACGATCAGGATCACTTCGGGATGGTTGTGCGCGATCGCTTTCGCGATCGCCTGCATCATCATGGTTTTGCCGGTGAAGGGCGCGGCGACGATCAAGCCGCGCTGGCCTTTGCCGATCGGCGCGATCAGGTCGATAATGCGAGTGGTGTAGTCCTCGTGATCGTATTCGAGCTTGAGCCGTTCCTCGGGATAGAGCGGCGTCAGATTGTCGAACAGAATCTTGTCGCGGGCCTTTTCCGGCTCCTCGTAGTTGATCGATTCGACCTTGAGCAGCGCGAAGTAGCGTTCACCCTCTTTGGGCGGACGAATCAGGCCCGAAACGATATCGCCGGTGCGCAGGTTGAACTTCCGGATCTGGCTCGGGGAAATATAGATGTCGTCGGGACCGGGCAGATAGTTGTAATCGGGCGCGCGCAAAAAGCCGAAGCCGTCGGGCAGGATTTCGAGCACGCCTTCGCCGAGGATCGAGCCGTTGCGGGCGGCTTGCGCTTGCAGGACCGAGAAAATCATCTCCTGCTTGCGCATGTTGATCGCGCCGTCGATCGCGTAGTCGCGGGCGATTTGCGCAAGCTCGGTGATTTTCGCCCCTTTGAGCGCCTTCAGATTGAGCGATCCGGTCTCGCTGATAACGGGCACGGCGGCGTGGCGGTTGGGCACGAACGGCCGGGTTTCCGCCGGCCGGGCGTCGCCGTTGGCCGGCGCTTCGGGCGGCGCCGCGGGCGGCTGAGGCGCCGCGTGATGCGGATGATGGCCGCGCGGCCGGATGATCGCCGCAGGTGCGGAATGCGTCTCTTCGAGCGGCTCGTGAGCTTCGTTTTTCGTTGCTCCGCGTCCTTTACCCATATAGCCTCCCCGCATCCTGACTATCCCCACAATGTTTAATTTCGTCTTTTGGACGTTTGCAATCGCCGGTTGAACGACGACGTGACTTTTCCTGCCAACCGGCGCCGCGGCCGGGGCGCTGCGCCACCCGCCTCAAGATTTTTCCGCGTGATGGCAACTCGGCTACTTGGAAACGACGTCGGCGGCGGTTTCTGATTCGCTCGGCGTCCCAAGGCGGGCTGGTTTCGAAATTCGATCCGCTTCAGCGCACTCAATGCGGGAGTACACCTTGAAAGTAGCCAAGGACCGTCACTCTGTCAACGCGCGCCGGCGCGCGGCCGCGCTGGTTCAATCGATCGCAATCCAGCGGCGGACGGTCTCCGGCGCCATTAACAGTCCGCGCGCGGCGAAAAACTCCAGCATATCCGCGGGCGGCGGCGCGACGAATTGACGCCGCGCGCCGTCGCGCGGATGCGCGATTTCGAGCGCCAGCGCATGCAGCGCCTGACGCGCGAAGCCGTCCGCCGCCGCGCCTCCGTACAACCCGTCGCCGAGACAGGGATGGCCGCTGGCCGCCAGATGCACGCGAATCTGATGGGTGCGGCCGGTTTCAGGACGCACCCGCACCAGCGTGGCCGGCGCCGCGGCCGAGGCAAAACGTTCGAGCACGGCGACCTGGCTGACCGCGGCCCGCGGCTTGCGCGACCGCACCGACATCCGCTTGCGCTCGGTCGGATGGCGGCCGAGGGGCCGGGCGACGGTGAAGCGATCGCGCGCGACGATTCCGCGCACGATCGCCAGATAGGTCTTGCGCACCGCGCGATCCTTGAACTGGCGCGCCAGCTCGGCGCGCGCCGCCAGCGTCCGCGCGACCACCATCACGCCCGAGGTGTCCATGTCCAGGCGATGGACGATGCCGGGGCGGCGCACGCCGTCGGGATCGGCAAGCGCCGCCAGATCGGAGAAGCGCGCGAGCAGCGCATCGACCAGGGTGCCGTCGGGATGGCCGGGCGCGGGATGGACCGCGACACCGGCGGCCTTGTTGACCACGATAATTTCGGCATCGGCAAAAATTATGTCGAGCGGCGGCGCGGCGCGCGGCGCGGCCGGCGTGGGCGCGGCAAT
>DAHZDR010000106.1 GCA_027403435.1 Deltaproteobacteria bacterium | reverse complement strand
ATGCCGCCCGCCGCGACCGCGCCGATCGAATCGAGCGCCGCCGGCGTCGCGCGCAGCGCGCATTCCGCCGTCTCGCCGTGCTGCAAACTCATCGCTTCGCCGGAAACCTTGACTTCGGTGCCGACTTCATTCTGACGCTGGACGACATCGACCACCGCGTCAACGGCGTCTCCATACTTTTGTTGCGCAAGATCGCGCAGGCGCGCGTAGGTCTTGGCGTCGTCGGAATCGATCACCGATTCGAAATACGGCTCGCGAAAGCCGACTTCGCCAAGCGCGTGGTAACAGGACTGCGGCAGGCCGCTGCTGGTGACATAGACGTGGTGGGCCGCCCGCGCCGCCCGCGGCGGCGGATTCGCCGGCGGCGGCTGTTTCGTCGCGCATCCCGCCGCCAACAGGGCCGCCAGGACCGCCACGCCCGCCATTGGCCTAATTCCGGAATTTCGTCGTTTCACTTGACCCGCACCGATGCGTTAACCGCGCCTTATCATGATCGAAATATCGCCGCAAAGTAAGACGTGCGGCGCCCGCGCGCCTTGCCTTATCCACGACCGCTCCGTTAACCTGCTGGAGTTTTGAGGAATCGTCAAATCATTTGGCTCGCAACCGCGCTTGCGCTGGCGCTCCTGACGTTGCCGCCCGCCGGCCGGGCGCGCGCGGCCGACGCGGCGCCGGCGCCCTCGCCGCTTGAGGTCGTGGTGGACTGCCGCTGTCCCGACGTGGTCGGACAGGAGTTCTGCGCCACGCTCAAAGACCATCTGCGCGCGTCCAAATCCTTCCATCTGGCCAACGCCGCGACCGGGCTCGGGATGGGCGTGCATGTGTCGTCGATCGACATGTGGCGCGGCATCAACGACCAGCTTATCGATAGAATGTCCGCGGTTTCCGTGACCTTCACCATCTTTTCCGACAAGCTGCCGGGTGAAATCTACGAGGATTCTTCGGTCTTTCGCGTCGGTATCCACGCGACCGATAAAATGAGCGACAAGATCGTCGCCGCGCTCGGCCAAATCGCAACGGTCAACGCCGCCGCCCTGGCGCAATTGCGCGCCGCCGCCAACCCGCCCGCTCATTGAGCCGCGCCGCGCGCGCGCCACAACCACCGCGAAATTGGCGCGGATGACGCGCCAGCCATGGCGCCGATTCATGCCCCACCCGGTTCGCCGCCGGCTCAGCGGCCTTGCCAGTTGGGCGGACGCTTTTCGGCGAACGCGCGCGCCCCTTCGCGCGCGTCGTCCGTGGTCTGCAACCAGAGATAATGCTCCCGTTCGAGCTTGAGTCCGTCCGCCAGCGGCGCGTCCAAACCGCGCATGACGACCTGCTTGATCCGCCGCACGGCGAGCGGCGCGCTCTTGCAGATTTCCGCCGCGATCTCCTCGCACTTCGGCATCAGCCGCTCCATCGGCACAACGTAATCCACCAGCCCCAGCCGTAACGCCTCGTCGGCGCCGATGCGATTGCCGGTATAGAGCATTTCGAGCGCCCGGCCAAGCGAAATCAGGCGCGGCAGCCGCTGCGTGCCGCCGCCGCCCGGAAGCCATCCCAGCCGCACCTCGCCGAGCCCAAACTGCGCATGCGCCGCCGCCACGCGGATATCGCAGCCCAGCGCCTGCTCGAGTCCGCCGCCGTTGGCATGGCCGTTGACCGCCGCGATAATCGGCTTGTACAGGTCGTGCATCAGCATAAAGGGCGAATCGGGCGGCTCTTCGCCGGGCCGCGCGACGTAATTGTCCTTCACGTCGCTGCCGGCGCAGAAAGCGCGCTCGCCCGCTCCAGTCAAAATCGCCACGCGCAGCGCGTCGTCGTCGCGGAACTCCCGCCAGACCCGCGACAGCATCCCGTAGGTTTCGAAATCGCAGGCGTTGAGCCGCTCGGGACGATTGATCGTCACGTAGGCGACGTGACCTTTTTTCTCGAAGATTACCTTCATCGCGAAATCTCCTCCGACCCGCGCGCCGCCATGGCGCCGCTTAGGCGCGCGTCAACTCGTGGCGTTTCAGCTTGCCGGTCGCGGTGCGCGGCAATTCCTCGCGGAACTCGATCCAGCGCGGATATTTGTACGGCGCCAGCCGCCCCTTGACGAATTCCTTCAGCTCTCCGGCG
>DAHZDR010000101.1 GCA_027403435.1 Deltaproteobacteria bacterium | reverse complement strand
GGCCGGAGCCGTGAAACCACGGGCGCGGCGAGAAGCCGATGATTGCGACCGCGACCAAAATGGCGATCACTGCGAAAAGATATCGGTTTCGCGGGAGCATATCAGGCGACGGACACAATTCTACCGTGCGCCGGAGCAAATGCAAGTTGTCGCCCGCAAGGCCATGGCGGATGCGCGCCGGCTCAGCCGCCGGTCAGCGGACGTTCGGGCTCGCCCGCGCAAAAGGCGCATCGGCACGCCGCCCGCATCTGCGCGGTGGCGTACAGCGTTTCGTGGCCGTCGGCCCAGCGCAGGTACACCCCGCGCTCGCCCAGGCGCGACAACTGCGTCAAGCGCGGCTGGGCCGGCGCGCGGGCCGCGGCCGCGTCGCCGCCGCATTCGTTGCACGGGCAGAGGCGGCGCAGATGCGCCAGCGGAAAGATGCTGTCGTGGCCGTCGGCCCATTGCACGCCGACGGCGTAGCGGCCGACTTCGTTGAGTCCCTTGATGCGTGGCGGAGAAATCGTGGCCGTCTTTGACTTGCCCGGGTCCATTGTTGCACTCTTGGCCGGTAATTGTAGCATCGGACCGCATGGCGCGGCGAGGGCTTCGGGCGCGGCGGCTGACGTCATCACAAACGCGGCGCCGGCCGGACGCGCGCGGACGCGGCGCCGATTCAATCCCTGCTGGCGGAGGCTTTTCCCAATGGACGAAAACGCAAAGAAAAAAGGACTGCGCATGATTCCCTACGGTCTGCAGGCGCTTGGCGCCCGGCATGGCGACAAGCAGACCGTGGCGACTATCAATTGGACCACCCAGGCGAGTTTCGCGCCGCCGCTGGTGGTGATCGGCGTCAAGACCGATTCGACCGCGCATGAACTGGTCAAGCAATCGAAGAAGTTCACGCTTTCGATGCTCGCCGCGGGCCAGAAGGACATGGCGCTCGCGTTTTTCAAGCACGTCGATCCGAAGGACGGCAAATTCGGCAATTACGCCTACACTTCGGGCAAGAACGGATGCCCGATAATCGCCGACGCGGCGGCGGCGGTCGAATGCGACGTCGTGCATTTTTACGAGCATGGCGATCACAGCGTCGTGGTCGGCCAGGTGACCGAGGCCTATCTGCATCGCGAGAGCGATCCGCTGACGCTCAAGGAATGCGGCTTTAATTACGGGGGCTGATCCCGGCGGATGAGCCGCGGGCGCGGCGCCGTCGCGCCCGCGGTGGCGATTTCACGATTCGTTCATACGGTGCGCCGCGGGCGGATTACCGAATCCCCGCGGACGCGGCGCGCCGATCCTTTTCAAGGAGCCGTACGTGGCGACGAAAAAAGTGGTGGTGCTGCCCGGCGACGACGAAGCGCCACAGACCGTCTTTGCCGCGCTCGAAGTGGTGCGCGCGTTCAAGCTCGATCTCGAGTTCGTCGAGTTTCCGGTCGGCGAAAAATGGGTGCGCGGCGAAACCGACAAGGCCGCGCGCGCCGCGATCGACGCTTCCGATTCAACGCTCTTTGGCTCGACCTCCGGCAAAACCACCGCGATCAATTATCTGCGCTGGGGCCGGCAGACCTACGCCAACGTTCGTCCCTGCCGTTATTGGCCGGGGTTTCGCAGCCCGCTCGCCCATCCCGAGGGCATCGACTACGTCATCGTCCGGGAAAATCTCGAAGACCTTTATCTCGGACTCGAAGGGCCGCTCGAAGCGCTCGCGCCGCTGCATCTGCACAGCCGGATTCTGCGCGCCGAGCTGAACGCCGCCGAACGCGGCAAATTCGCCATCAAGGTGATCACGGAGCGCAAGACCCGCCAGGTGGCGCGCTTCGCTTTCGAGCTCGCGCGCAAGCGCAAGGCCCAGGGCCGTCCCGGAAAAGTCACCTGCACCTCGAAATACAACATGCTGCGCGAATCGGACGGGCTGTTCCGCCAACTGGTCGAGGAGACGGCGGCCAGTTATCCCGAGATTGTTTACGAACAGTTCATCGTTGACGATTTCGCCCGGCGGATCGTGCAGAGTCCGCATGCGCTCGACGTGGTCGTGATGCCGAACCTGTACGGCGACATCCTTTCCGACGCCGCCGCCGGCACGATCGGCGGACTCGGACTCGCGCCTTCGGGATGCTACGGCGACGACTACGCCTATTTCGAATCGGTGCATGGCACCGCGCCCGACATTCTCGGCAAGGGCATTATCAACCCGACCGCAACGATGCTGTCGGCGGCGCTGATGCTCGACTATCTGGGTTTCGGCGAGGCGTCCCGCCGGTTCGACCAGGCGATCCGGCAAGTTTACCATGAGGGCGCGGCGCTGACCGCGGATCAGGGCGGGCGCGCCGGCACCGCCGACTTCACCCGCGCCGTAATCGCGCATCTGTGACAGGCGCGGGCGCGGCGCTCAGCCGCTGATTAGCGATTCGATCAGCTCGATCAGGCGCCGGCGTTCGACCGGCTTGGAAACGTATGCGGCGCATCCGGCCTCCAGCGCCCGTTCGCGATCGTTGGTGGTTGCGTGCGCGGTCAACGCCACCACGGGAATCGCCGCGCCCCGCGGATCGGCGCGGAATTCGCGCGTCAGTTGCAGTCCGTCCCGGGCGCCGGGCAGCGACAAATCCATCAGGATCAGGCGCAGCGACGACTGATGCTCCGCGATCCGGCTCCAGAACTCTTCGGCGTTGCCCGCGGTCACGATTCGATAGTAACGGCCGAGCAGCGCCGTCATAAAAACCTGGGTGTCCGGATCGTCCTCGACCACCAGCAAGGTCGCGGGATGGTTCCGTTGCTTACCGCTCATCGAGCCGTCTCGCGCGGCGCCCGCGGGCGCCGGGAGGTTTCCGCAGTTCGTTTCATGGTCATCCGATATCAACCGATTCCATCTCGATGAAGACTTCGCCATCTATTATCTTCACTGGGTAGGTCCGCACTGGCCGGCTTGCCGGAGCGCCCATCGCGCGGCCGCTTCTGATGTCGAAAAGCGCGCCATGATACGGACATTCGACCGTGCAATCCTCGAGATCGACGTCGCCGGCCGCCAGTGACGTTTGGGCGTGCGTACAGGCGTCGCTGATGGCGTAAAAGCCGTCGTTCAGCCGGAAAACCGCGATCGGTTCCGGCCCGGCCGCGATTCTGATCGCGGCGCCGGGCGCAAGTTCAGTGACTTTACAAACCTTGATCTTCGTCATGATGTACAAGCTACTTGCGGCGCGATGAGGCCCCTCCTTCCGCGCCGCGTCAAACGCCGCGGTTCAATCCCCGCGCCGCCGCGCCCACCACAAGACATCGCACAAGGCTCCGCAAGCCGGCAGATACAGCGGCGCTGGCTGTTTCACCGCGGAATTTTGGATGGAGTCGCCGGTCGCCGCCCCGCAATCCTCCACGGCCTGCGCCGCCGCGCCGCCCGATGCGGCGCTTGCGGCGGCCGAATCCCCGCCCTTCATATTTTCGATAATAGCCAAGACCGACGGATTTATACAGGACCAAGGCGGGGAGAAATTTCGCGTGTTAGGCTGGTTCAATAGAAGCGCGGCTCGCCGGGCGGACGCGTTTTCCAGCGGCGATGAATCCAGTTCCAGTGGTCGGGATGCCGCCGGATCATCCGCTCGATCGTTTGTGCGTAAAGCTGCGTCTGAGCGTGCGCCAGTTCGGTTCGCGCGCGTCCGCTGCGGGCGCCTTCGCCGTCCAGCACGAACGGCGGAAGGAAGATGATGTGGTGGCGGGCCGTGGTCTCCTCGCGCACCATGAATGCGGGGAGTACGGGCGCGCCGGTGGCGATCGTCAGGCGCGCCAGCGCCGGGCTGGTCGCGGCCGGCAGTGAAAAAAAATCGACGAAGATGCCGGCGCGGGTGTCGAGATCGAGCGGCACCGCGACCATCCAGTCTTCGCGCAGGCGGCGAATTATCGTCCGTCCGGCCCCTTTGCGCGGGATACTCTCGGCGCCGAAGCGCGCCCGTCGCGCGACCACCGCCCGATCGATCAATGGATTGCGGATTGGCCGGGCGACCAGTGCGACCGGGTTGCCGTGCGCGGCGTGACCGGCCGAAAGCAATTCGAAATTGCCGAAATGGCCGGTCAGGATCAGGATTCCGCGGCCGTGTGAGAGCCGCATCGCTTCGTCCCAGTTTTCGCGGCCCGCATAGTCAACCATCCGCGTCACGGTCGCGCGCGGCAGGTTGGGAAATTGCGACCATTCCGCCGCCATCCGGCCGTAATTGCGATAGGTGTCGCGCAGAATCCGTAAACGGCCGGCGCGGTTCATTTCGGGGAAAGCGATCGCCAGATTGCGCATCGCGATCGGCCGATTCACCCGGTCCAGCGCCATCGCCGCGGCGCCCATCGCGGCGCCCACGCGCACCGCCCGTTCCAGCGGCAAAATCCGCAAGAGTGTCCACGGCGGCAACATTGCGGCGCATTCCGCCCAAGCGCGCAGGGCGCCAATTTGACGTGGCATAAGGCTAAAAACGTTTCATAGCGGAAACAGGCGCGCAAGTTCCCGCGCCGTCTTGAAAAAAACCCGGGGACGCGCCCGCGCGCATCCCCGATTAGGCGGCGGATCGCGGCTGGCCGCGACTCAGTGAGTCGGCGCGGCGCTGCCGATGAATCCGCCGGTCGTGGGCGGCGCCAGGCTGCTGGTCGGCCCGAAGGTCGGCCCGCCGGGCGCGTAGCCCGCCCCGGGCGCGGTGAAGGAGGCGTGCGGCGGCGGCGTCTGGTACTGCTGCAAATCCTGCTGCGGCGACACGCCGCGGTTGAAGGTCGGCGCGTAAAGCTGCTCGAACTGCCCCTGCGGCATATTGTTGACTTCCGTGCGGCCGAGCGAACGGACGAATTTCTGCCGTTCGTCGAGCGCCAGCGCTTGCAGGTCCGCGCGCGTGCGCACGATATGCGGCGTGAGGAAGACCAGCAGGTTCTGCTTGGTCATGTTTTCCGAATTGTCGCTGAACAGATTGCCCAGCACGGGAATATTCGAGAGGAACGGCACTCCCTGGCGGGCGTTGTCCGCTTCGCTCGAAAGCAAGCCGCCGACCACGGCCGTGTGATGGTTTTGCACCAGCACGGTGGTCGAGGCCGAGCGGATCGTGGTGGTCGGACCGAGCTGGTTGTTCGCGGTGCCGTTGACCACGTTCGAGACCTCTTCGTACAGGTCAAGGTTGACGTATTCGCCTTGGGTTACCTGGGGAATGACATCGAGCGTGATGCCGACGTTCTGTCGATTGACCGAGTTGAAAATCTGTCCCGGCAGGCCCGCGTTGGCGGCCGAAGAGCCGACGAACGGCAGGTTCTCGCCGATCACGATCATCGCTTCCTCGTTATCGGCCGTGAGCAGGGTCGGGGCCGACAGCACGTTGTCGTGGGCGTCGGTTTCGATCGCCGTCATCAGGGCGACATCGCAGGGCGCGGTGATCGCGCCAGTGGCGGCGCCGCCGGTCGCGGCGCCGAGCGCGGCGCCGGGGATTGCGCACATGCTGCCCGAGGCCAAGCCCAGGCCCAGTCCGCTTAAGCCCAGAGGATTGCCCAGGGCGTTTTGCAAATTGCCAAAATTCAACTGGCCGAGGCCCAGTACGTTGGTGCCCAGGCCGCTCGCGCTCTGAAAATTGACGCCGATATCCTTGGTGCGTTGCACGTCAACTTCGACGATTATCGCCTGCACGAACACCTGAACGCGCGGCACGTCGAGTTGGTCGATGACGTTGCGGAGAGTTTCGAAATCCTGCGGACTGGCGCTGATCACCAGCGAATTGGTGGCCGGATCGGCGGTGACCGTAACCGGATTTTCGAAATCCACAGTGCCGGTCCCGCCGGTGCTGGCGGTAGCCGGGGTGTTGGCGCCCATACCCATCCCGCCCCGCGAACCCATCATGCCACCCATTCCACCACCCATGCCGCCCATGCCGCCGCCGGAGCCGCCGCGGCCCAGCGAAGAGCGTCCGGTTTGGGGCGAGAGCGTCTGCGGTCCGCCGCCGCCGCCCAACAAGCCGTCGAGGACGTTGACCATCTCGCTGGCGGGCGCGTATTTGAGATGGTAAACGTGGAGACGGCCCAGTTCGGTGGGCGAGCGAATGTCAAGCTGCGCCACGAGGTCCTTGATTTGCCGCATCTCCATCGGACTGGCGAGCACGATCAGCGAATTGGTGCGTTCATCCGGAACGACGCTGAAAGTGGTCGATCCGCCTTGCGCGCTGGGCGCCACCACGCCCATCCCGGGCCGGAGAAAGCCGCCGCTTGCGCCGCCGTGCATCGCGGTTTCGCGGGCCTTCATGATTTTTTCGATCTGTTGGGCCAAATCGTCGGCAAAGGCGAGTTTGAGCTCAATCACCGCGACGTTTTGCTGGATGCTCTTGACGTCGAGGCTGCCGATAATCCGGAGCAGGCGTTGAACGTTAAAGGCGTCGTCGGTGATGATCAGCGTGTTATCCTGTGGGAACGCCGCAATCAGCCCGTCGTGGGAAATCATTGGCTGAATTACGCTCATCACTGAATTGGCGTCGGCGTTGCGCAGCTTGACCATCCGGGTGACGTATTGGTCGCCTTGGGTGAGGCCCGGCTCTTGCGACTGGGTGAGTTCAGCGGATTGGCGCACGTCGCGCGCGGGCACGATTTTGATAATCGAGCCGGCGCGGACCGTGTTGAAGCCTTTGAGCTGCAAAACCGACTGAAAAATCGAATAAGCCTGCTGGGGCGTGACTTTGGTCGGTGAAATGATACTGACCTTGCCGCGCACGCTCTCGTCGAGCACGAAATTCTTGCCGGTGATTTCGCTGATGAACTTGGCCAGCACGGGAATGTCCACGTTCTGGAAGTTCATGGTGATGAGATCCTGATCGCCGGGGCGGGCGGCGCCGTCGGCGTTGGAATCGGTGACGACGCCGGGTTCGACGTCGCCGGGAGTTCCGGAATCCGAGGTGGCCACGGCGTCGCCGGCGGGGCTGGAGTGGCCGTCAGCGGCGGCGTGGAGCGTAGCGGCCGCCCCAATCACAACCAACATGGCGCAGGCGATCGCCAACGCTGAAAAACGTGCCATGCACCTCACCTCCGTGAGCCGGAGCTGGCCGAGTGTAACGGTCGCGGATCGTGGCCGCAAGCATTAACCAACTTGCCCGCCGGGCCGATATTGCAAAGCCGATCGGCCTCGGCGAGTATAAGTCCGAAGTTGGCGCGGATGGCGGCGGTGGCCGACCGCGGACGCAATATTTGACGTTGAGCCTCTCCAAATGATTCAAACCGGCCGGGTGGGCCGCAACCGGCGCAAGCGGCGCGTCGGGAACGGCTAACCGTGCGTTTCGAATATCTGATTGCGGCGCGCTATATGCGTTCGCGCCGGCGCGAACGTTTCGTTTCGCTGATCGCGATAATTTCGCTGGCCGGGGTGATGATCGGCACGTTTGCGCTGACCGTGGTGTTGTCGGTGATGAGCGGGTTTCAGGAGAATCTGCGCAACCGGCTGCTGTCGTTCAATCCGCATATTACCGTGGAGCATACGGGTGTGTCGCCGGCGTCCCTCACGGGGCTCCGCGCGCGCATTGCCAGGTTGCCCGGGGTGGTGGGCGTCGCGCCGTTCATTTCGTCGCAAGTGATGGTGGTTTCGACCACCAGCGGCGGCGCGCCGGGTTTCGTTTCGGGCGGCACGCTGAGGGGCGTGGTCGCCGGGCGCAATCCCGTTTTGACCGAGCTTGATCGGACCTTGACCGCCGGCAGCCTCGCGACGCTGGCGCGGCCGCATCCGGTGACGATTACGGTCCACGGCAAAAAGCGCACGGTGGAACTGCCGGGCGCGATTCTTGGCAAGGATCTGGCGTCCAATCTGGGTCTCGGGCTGGGGGATCCGCTGGTGGTGATCTCGCCGGCCAGTCTGGGGGCGGGAGCGGGCGAGCCGCGGCTGCGGCGCTTTGTGGTCGGGGGCTTTTTCTATTCCGGGATGTACGAATTCGATTCGTCGCTGATTTTCGTCGCGCTCAAGGACGGCGCGGCGCTGTTGGCCGACGATCCGCA
>DAHZDR010000068.1 GCA_027403435.1 Deltaproteobacteria bacterium | reverse complement strand
CTCGAACCGCCGCGCACCAACGACCAAGGCAAACCACTGCCCCGGATGTTCCTGCTCGACGAGCCGACGACGGGGCTGGCTTCGTCCGATATCCGCCGGCTGTTGCGGGTGCTGGGGCGCCTGGTCACGGAGGGCAACACGGTGGTCGCGATCGAGCATAACCTGGAATTCATCGCGCACGCGGACCACATAATCGATCTCGGGCCGGGCGGCGGCGACGAAGGCGGCCGGATGATGGTCGCGGGCGATCCGCTGGCGGTCGCGGAGGCGGACAAGTCGCTGACCGGCCGCGAGTTGCGCCGGCTGTTCGGATTGCCGATCCGCGGCGGCCGGGCGGCGGCGCGGGCGGCGTTACGGCCGGCGGCGGAGGGCTGAGCAAGCGGCATGGATTGACGGCGCGCGATTCTGATATTTAAGAATGAGACACGCGGCGCCGGCGGCGCCCGGCGCGCGGAAGGAGGCCCGCATCCCGCCATGCCGGTTCCAATTTCATCCGCCGAAAAGCTCAAGGGCTTTTTCCTCACGCTGGTGCGCAAGAGCTTCGACCAGCTCGGAATCAACGACCGGCCAATTGTGGATTACGTCGCGACGGTGCTCGCGGAGTTCAGCCGCGCGGATCGATGGCTCGCGCTGCGCGGCGCCGACGGGCGGCGGCTCACCAGCGTGGTCGAAATGTCCCTGGCCAATTTGGCCGACGACGCGGGCGCGCGCGTGACCGGCGAACGCGAGTTGCGCAAGTATGTCGGCGACTACACGCTCTTCATGTCAGGGCTGTTTCGGCGGTTTGTCGAGCGCGGCGGCGAACTTGACTACTATTTCACCGAAGGCGCGCGATCGTATCGCGCGGTGTCGGAGCTGGACGTGGCGCTGTACAATCCCGGCTTCCTGATGTTCGAAGAATTGAGCCGGCGCTTTGAACATTACTCGGGCGCGCTCGATTTCATGCGGAAATGCTATTTCCAGCCGGCTCCGGGAGACGATCCTTTTGACGGGTTTTATCGACAAATCGCGGGCTGGACGCGTCACGGAATCTCGCGTAACTGAGGGCGAGCGGCTCGATCTTTGCCTGGTGCGGCTGGGCTTGGCCAGGTCGCGGCGCGACGCGCGCGAAATGATCGAGCGCGGCGCGGTGCGCGTCAACGGCCGCCGCTGGCGCAAGGGCGACGCGGTGGCGGCGGGCGACGGCGTCGCGGTGATCGCGGCTCCGGACGCCTCTGCGATCGCGCCCGACGCGGACGGCGGGATTTCCGTATTGTACGAAGACGCGGACCTGCTGGTGATCGCGAAGCCGGCGCCGATGGCTTGCTATCCGCTGCGGCCCGGCGAGCGCGGCACGGTGATGAACGCGATCGCGGCGCGTTTCCCGGAGACCCTGACGGCGGGACCGAAACCCGCCGAAGGCGGCCTGATCCATCGGCTGGACAATGGCACTTCGGGCGCGCTGATGATCGCGCGCACCACGGACGCATACGCAACGATGCGCGCGGCGCTCAAAGCGGGCGGGATTGCGCGCCGTTACCGGGCATTGGCGGCGGGACGAATCGAACGGACGATCGAGATCGCCGCGCCGATCGCCCATCATGCGAAAAATCCGCGCCGGATGATCATGCTTGACTATGACGGGCGCGCCCGAAGCCGATCAGTCGCGTATCGATCCGCGCCGCGGCCGGCTATCAGCGTCGTGACTCCGCTTCAGCGGCGGGGCGACTTTACGCTGGTGGAAGTGACGCCAGCGACCGGCGTGCGCCATCAAATTCGCGTTCATCTGGCGAGCCTCGGATGCCCGATCGTCGGCGACGCGCTGTATGGAGGTCCGGAGTCGCGGCGGCTTGGCGCCGGACGTTTCTGGCTCCATCTGGCCGAGCTGGAATTTACCGCGCCGGCCGGCGGGATGGCCCGTGCGATCGCGCCCACGCCCGCCGATCTGGAGGCGGCGCTCGCCGCTATCGAATAGCGGCAAGCCCGTCCGCCGCGTTCAACCGTGGCCGTCGATATAAACGCGGCGATACTGAAACAACCACTCGCCGTTGACTTTGCGCAATTCGTCCTGATAGCGGCCGATCGCTTCGAGCGTGGCTTTGCCGTTCTTGCAGTGGAAATATTCGAGGTAGCATCCGCCCGTCGCGGAGTCGCCGTTGATCGCGAAGGCAACGTTGGTCATCATGTGACGGACTTGCGCGTCGCCGGCGGAGTTCTTGTACATCTGGATAAACTTGCGCAGTCCGTCAAGGCCCATGTGGCGGCCGAGGCGCGGACTTTCGAAAACGCCGTCGCCGGTGAAGCAGCGGATCCAATCCTCATGCGGACCGTGATCGATGGTGAAGGCGTAGCGCGCGTACAGTTCGCGGATCTGCTCGCGGTCTTCGACTGTTCCAGTTAGCGGCATCGCGGACTTCTCCCCATATCGCCGATTGCTCAACCGCCGCCGGGGAAAGCCCTGGAGGCGTGAATTTGGTCAGATGACTTCGCCCTCGCGCAGCCGCGCGACGTCCTCCCAGGAATAACCCAGCAGATCGGTCAATATCAGTTCGGTATTCTCGCCGAGTTCAGGCGCCCGGCCACGCGGATTTCCCGGCGTTTTGCTGAGCATC
>DAHZDR010000067.1 GCA_027403435.1 Deltaproteobacteria bacterium | reverse complement strand
GCGCCGTCGTGGCGCGACTCGCTTGCGCATGAGGCCGCCACCGCGGGCGCGAGCGGCGCGCCGGGCGCGAGTTATTATCGTTCCGGGTTGACGGCGATGCAGGCCGGCAGCTACACGAGCGCGCTGGCGAAATTCCAGGCCTTGCAGCGCCGTTACCCGAAGTCCGAGCTGGGCGAGCCGGCGGAATATTTCTCGGCGGTCGCGCTCGACCAGATGGGCAAGTACGACCAGGCGATTTTGCAGTACAACGACCTCGCGATGCGGTTTCCGAAGGGCCGTTTCGCGGCGGCGGCGCTGTTCGGCGAGGCCCAGGCGTTCGTCAGGATCAACGATCGAATCGACGCGCGCCTGACCTTGCAGAAGCTGCTCAACGACCATCCGAATTCGCCGCAGGCGCCGCCGGCGCGCTCAATGATGGCGTCGCTGGCGAACGGCTAGGGGCGTGCGGGATCGGCTGACGATGGCTGTGGGGCGCAATGCGAACGTTTTGCGGACGGTCCCGGCGGGGGCTTCGCGATGGAGATAATCCGCGATCTCGCCGCGCTTAAGCCGCATCCGTGGCCGGTGGTGGCGCTGGGCAATTTCGACGGCGTGCATATGGGCCATCAGGCGATTTTGCGCGCCGCGATGGAACTGGCGCGCAAACGTCGCGGGGCCGCGTTCGCGCTGACCTTCGATCCGAATCCGGCCAAGGTGCTGGCGCCCGAGCGCGCGCCGAGCCTGATTATGACGCCGGAGGACAAGCTCGAATTGTTGCGCGTTTCAGGCCTCGACGCGGTGCTGGTGATCGAATTTTCGCGCGCCTTCAGCATGGCCGGTCCGCGCGAGTTCGTGCGCGACTACCTGATCGGGCGAATCGGCGCGCGGGCGGTGGTGGTCGGCCATAGCGTGAGCTTCGGCCATAATCGCGCGGGCAATGCGGAGGTGATGCGCGCGTTGGGGGCCGAGCTGGGCTTCGACGCGCGCGTGGTCGGGCCGGTGCAAGCCGCCGGGATGGAAGTCAGCTCGTCGCGGATTCGCGAGGTAATCGCGGCGGGCGACCTGCGCGCGGCGGCGCAGCTGCTCGGGCGGCCGCATTTTATCCGCGGTCGGGTCGTGCATGGCCGGGAGCGCGGCCGGAAGATCGGATTTCCGACGGCGAATCTTCAGAGCCGCACCGAATGTCTGCCGCCCGATGGCGTCTATGCGACGCGGCTCGTACTTGACGACGGGGCGTATCCGTCGATTACGAATATCGGGATGCGGCCGACGTTCGCCGAGCCGGAGCGCACGATCGAGGCGCACATCTTTGATTTCGACCGCGATATCTATGGCGCCGACGCGCGGCTCGAACTGATCGAGCGCATCCGGCCGGAGCGCAAGTTCGACTCGGCGGCGGCGCTGGCCGCGCAAATCGCGGCGGATCTCAAGCGCGCCCGCGAAATCCTCACGCCCGCCTGACCGCGCAATCCTGACGGTCGAAACGCCGCGGGATTTTCAGCGGAGTTGCGCGGCCGGTTCGAC
>DAHZDR010000061.1 GCA_027403435.1 Deltaproteobacteria bacterium | reverse complement strand
CCGGCGGCGGAATTTTGCTATGGTCGGAGCGAATCCGGCGCGCGCCGCACGGCGCGTTCCGCGAAGGAGCAACGCCGATGGCTCAAAACCATACCGCTCAACCCAATGGCGCGGCCGCGCCGATCGCGCCCGCCAAATTCGCCCATGCCGTCCTGCGCACCACGCGGTTGTCCGCGATGCTCGACTGGTATTGCACGGTGCTGAACGCGCATGTGGTTTTCCAGACCGGGACGCTCGCGTTCCTCACCTACGACGACGAACATCACCGGCTCGCGCTGGCCGCTTTTCCGGGGGTGGTCGAACGCCAGCCGCGCGCGGCGGGACTCGACCATCTGGCCTACGCCTATGCGAACCTGGGCGATTTGGTGGCGACCTACGAACGGCTCAAGGCCGCCGGCGTTACGCCCGTCGTCAATATCAATCACGGCGTCACCACTTCGATGTACTATCGCGATCCGGACGGCAACAAGGTCGAGTTGCAGGTCGATAATTTTCCGGATGCGGAGTCGCTGCGCGCGTTTTTCAAAAGCGCCGAGTTCGCCAGGAATCCGATCGGCGTCGATTTCGATCCCGACGAGCTGGCGCGGCGCTATCATGCCGGCGAACCGGCCGCCGAAATCACCCGTTATAACGCTGAAAAAGGCCTCAACCGCGCGACCATGGCGCGGCTGGGCGAATAGCCATTGCGGAGACGCCGACGATGAAGCTTGCGACTTTCACCTGCGATGGAGAAACCCGGCTGGGCGTTGTAATCGGCGGCGAAATCGCCGATCTCGCCGCCGTCGCGCCCGATCTGCCGCGCGATCTCGCGGCGCTGCTGGCGGCCGGTCCCGACGCGCTCGAACGCGCCCGCCGGGCGGCCGCGCGCGCTCCCCGTATTGATTTGGAGGAAGTTAAGCTTGAGGCGCCGATCGCGCGCCCGCCGGAGTTTCTGGCGATCGGCCTCAACTACGCCGATCATATCGCCGAGTCGGGGATGGAGCGGCCGAAATTTCCGCTGTTCTTCAACAAGCAATCGAGCTGCGTCGCCGGTCCCTACGATCCGATTCATCTGCCGCGCGTCTCGGCCGCGCTGGATTACGAGGGCGAACTCGGCTTCGTCATCGGCCGCCGATGCCGCCATGTGCCGCGCGATCGCGCGCATGAGGTAATCGCCGGCTACCTGATCGTCAACGACGTGAGCGTGCGCGACTGGCAGTTCAAGGCGCAGACCATGACGCTCGGCAAATCCTTCGATACGCACGGACCGATCGGCCCGTGGCTGGTCACGCCCGACGAAATCGGCGATCCGCACGCGCTCGCACTGACCACCCGCGTCAACGGCGAAATCCGCCAGCATTCCAACACTAAAAATCTGGTGTTCGACTGCTATGCGATGGTCGAGACGCTCTCGACCGTCTTCACCCTGATGCCCGGCACGGTGATTTCCACGGGCACGCCGGGCGGCGTGGCGTTCGCGATGAAGCCGCCGCGCTATCTGAAGGCCGGCGACGTGGTGAAGATCGAAATCGAGAAAATCGGCGCGATCGAAAACAAGGTGATCGCGGAGCCGGCCGCCACCGCGCTTATCTAGCGCCCTGAGTTAGCAGTACGTTGAAGCAATAGTTTTGGAGAATGCCCGCTGGAGGCCGCGCTTCCTTCCGGATCCAGCGCTCCGAGAGTCGCGCGCGGGAATACCAACAGCAGAAGGTTCTGTCCGTCGGGCGCGGGATTATCAGCGTGATACTTAAGTGGATAGGGATAAAAAACCGCGGTTGCCGATCGCCCGTATTTCCCGATGACCGCGCGGACCCCCTGACGGTCGCCGACAAGCCCGATCGCGACGCTGTCGCGATTCCATGGGCCGACCCATACTCCAGAGGTGGTGAGCTCCGGCTTTCGGGCCGGTCCCAGCTCGGCCAGCAGGCGATAGTCGATATGCGTCATGCTGGCCAGATAGGCGAGCGGCGACATGATAACGCGCGCGCCGCGAAGCCTGGCCAGCGCCCCGTATTCGGGAAGCTGCGGGCGCGGCGCGTCTCCAGCCAGCGTTCGCGCCAACAATCCGCGGTCCCGCAGGTCGAGCGTGTTCAGCTGATTTAGTTTGAGTCCCGCCGCCAACGCCGCGCGCGCCGCATGAAGCAGGATCGCGAAGCGCGTGAGATTGAAGCGCGCTTCCATTTCGCCTCCGCCAACGCCGCCGAACTCCGCCAATTCGGCCGGATCGATTTGATAAAGCGCCACGCCGCCGACTTCGCTCCGCCGCCATCGAGAACGGTCGAACAGCCGTATGAATTCCCCCTCCTCGGCGGGATCGACGAGAACGGTTCGGATGCGATAATGGCCGAGAAACGCGGCGAACTGGACGGCGAAGTCCGGTATGTACGGAGTGTCCGCGGCCAGCGCGGGCACGATCGGCCAGCGGGCGAATTCGGGAGGAATCGCGTTCGCAAGCAGGCGCCCCTGTGGCATCCGGAACCCGAAATCGGCTTCGGCCTGCCAGAAAAGCGAATATCCGGTCCATCCAAATGGAAGTATTAATACTATCTCGTTGGTTGATAGGTATTTATTGTACAGATGCTGTCGGAAGAAAGGCGGCAGATTGTCTCGCGCAACGTAAGGCGTCATCGGTGGAGTGGGGAGAATGCTGATCAAAGCGGCGCCGGCGAGCATCCATCGGCCGGCGCCAAAA
>DAHZDR010000055.1 GCA_027403435.1 Deltaproteobacteria bacterium | reverse complement strand
CGGGGCCGATTTTATCGCGCTGGCGCATAATCGCGACGATCAGGCCGAGACCGTGCTGATGCGGTTGCTGCGCGGCGGCGGCGCGGCGGGACTGGCGGCGATTGCGCCGTCCGGACCGGGCGGGATTATCCGGCCGTTATTGGACACGCCGCGCGCCAGGATTATCGCCTATCTTACCGCGCTGGGCGTCGGCTACGTGACCGACAGCACCAATCTGCAGCCGCGCTTCCTGCGTAATCGGCTTCGCCATGAACTGCTTCCGGCGCTCGAACGCGATTACGCGCCCGGCTTGCCCCGGCGGCTCGCGGGGCTGGCGGCGGAATTGCGCGGCCTCGACGAATTTCTCCGTGGCGCGGCGGCGGTCGAACTGGCGCGGCGGATGGAGCCTTCCGGCCGCCTTGATCTCGCCGGCTTCGCCGCGCTGCCGGACGCGCTCGCGAACGCGGTTATCCGCGCCTGGCTGCGGCGCGCGATCGGCGGTCTGCGCCGCGTAAACCGCTATCAAATCGACTTAATCCGCGCGCTTTGCGCCGCCGGCCGGACGGGTTCGGCCGCCGTCCTGCCCTGCGGCTGGCGGATGCGGGTCGAATATGGCGGCGCGGCGCTGGAACGCGTGGCGGAACGCGCGCCGACGCCCGGTTTCGCGATCCCGATCGCATGGCCGGGGGCGACGGTCGTGCCCGGATCCGGCATGCGGCTGGCCGCGCGAATTATTCAGAACGACGTATTAAATTCGTCGCGCGCGGAACGGATTGGCGAACGCCGGGCGAATTGCGCATGGTTCGACGCGCTGGCGATCCGGGGCGGGCTGATCGCGCGTAACGTCGTTAAAGGAGACCGAATCGCGCCGCTGGGCATGGCCGGCGCGCGCAAGGTGCAGGACGTTTTCGTCGATCGCAAGACGCCGCGGGCGCTGCGGGCGTCTTGGCCAATGGTGGTCGCGGAGGGCGAAATCGTATGGATTCCCGGCCTGATCCGCGGCCGTTACGGATTGATTACGCCGGCGACCAGCGAGGTCGTCGAAATCGAGGCGCATCCCGCCGCAGGAGCCTGAAAGGCGCGTTGCTTGCAAATTAAGCCGCGTGCTACCGTTTCAATGAAAATGAATCAAGTTTCCCGCAATGTCGCGTTATGGTTGGTGCTGGTCCTGATGGTCTTGCTGCTGGTCAATTTCTTTGGCCGCCAGCAACAGCGTTCGCCCGAAATAATTTTCTCGGATTTCCTTAACCAGGTTGAAAAAGGGCAGGTCGCCGAGGTCACGATTCAGGGCAATACCATCTCCGGTTCTGCCACCAGCGGCGAACATTTCAAAACCTACGCGCCGCGGGATCCTGAGCTGATCAAGACGCTGCGCGCCAGGGGCGTCAAGATCGCGGCCAAGCCCGCCGAGAGCGATCCCTGGTGGATGGTGCTGCTGCTGCAATGGTTCCCGATGCTGCTGCTGGTCGCGGTCTGGATCTTTTTCATGCGCCAGATGCAGATCGGCGGCGGCAAGGCGATGTCCTTCGGCAAAAGCCGCGCCAAACTGCTGACCGAAAACACGCATAAGATTACCTTCGCCGATGTTGCCGGAATCGATGAGGCCAAGGACGAGCTTGAGGAGATAATCCTGTTCCTCAAGGATCCGAAGCGCTTCACCCGGCTCGGCGGCCGGATTCCCAAGGGCGTGCTGCTGGTTGGACCGCCCGGAACCGGCAAGACCCTGCTGGCGCGCGCGATCGCGGGCGAGGCGGGCGTGCCGTTCTTTTCGATTTCCGGCTCGGATTTCGTCGAGATGTTCGTGGGCGTCGGCGCTTCGCGCGTGCGCGACCTGTTCGTGCAAGGCAAAAAACACGCGCCCTGCATCATTTTTATTGACGAAATCGACGCCGTCGGTCGCCATCGCGGGGCCGGTCTCGGCGGCGGCCATGACGAACGCGAGCAGACGCTCAACCAGTTGCTGGTCGAGATGGACGGCTTCGAGGCCAACGAAGGCGTGATTCTGGTCGCGGCGACGAATCGTCCCGACGTGCTCGATCCGGCGCTGTTGCGGCCCGGCCGTTTCGATCGGCGGGTGGTCGTGCCCCGTCCCGACGTCAAGGGGCGCGCGGGGATCCTGAAGGTCCATACCCGCAAGGTGCCGCTCTCCGACGACGTTGACGTGGATCGGCTGGCGCGTTCGACCTCGGGCTTCGCCGGCGCCGACCTCGAAAATCTGGTCAACGAGGCCGCCTTGCTGGCCGCCAAGCGCAGCAAGGAAAAGGTCGATATGAGCGATTTCGAGTTAGCCAAAGATAAGGTCCTGATGGGGGCCGAACGGCGCTCGATGGTGATGTCGCAGGAGGAGCGGCGCAAGGTCGCCTACCATGAGTCGGGCCATGCGCTGGTGGCCGCCCTGCAATTGGGCGGCGACCCGCTCCATAAGGTTACGATTATCCCGCGCGGCATGGCGCTCGGCGTGACCCAGCAGTTGCCGATGGACGACCGCTATACCCATTCGCGCGGCTATCTGATGACCACTCTGGCGGTGTTATTCGGCGGCCGCGTGGCCGAACAGATGGTTTTCAACGAGATGTGGACCGGCGCCGGCAACGATATCGAACGCGCCACCGAACTCGCGCACAAGATGGTCTGTGAATGGGGCATGAGCGAAGAGCTTGGTCCGATGACCTTCGGCAAGCATGAGGAGCAGGTCTTCCTCGGTCGCGATCTCGGCCATTCCAAGAACTATTCGGAGCATACCGCGGTCGAAATCGATCGCGAGGTGCGCCGGCTGGTCGATCGCGCCTATAACGCCGCGAACAAGCTGTTGTCGGAGCATGTCGCGCTGTTGCATGCGCTGGCCGAGCGGCTGCTCGAGAAGGAAGTGGTTGACGGGGCCGAAGTGGCCGCGATGGTTGCGGCATATCGCGAGGGCCGTCCGCTGCCGGCCAGCGAACCGCTGGCGACGCCGGCGGGAGGCGCGTCCGCGTCGCCGCGCGACAAGCCGCGAGTCGTCGAAGGCGAGGAACCCGCGCCGGGACTGGTCGCGCCCAAGCCCTCACTCGCCTGAACGGGCGGTGC
>DAHZDR010000494.1 GCA_027403435.1 Deltaproteobacteria bacterium | reverse complement strand
AAGGCGTTGAGCGTCGCTTCGACCGCGATCGCGCTGGCGATTTCGCCGCCTTCATAGCCGCCGACCCCGTCGGCCACAACCAATACCGCCGTCCGCCCATCCTCGACCAAATGGCCGCGACAATCCTCGTTGCCCGCGCGGGTCGTGCCGGCGTCGGTCGCGAGCGCGAGGTCGAACAGCGGCGTTGCGCCAGCCGCCGCGCAATCGGCGACCATCGCGTCATCCGCCTCGCGCGCCCGCCGGCGCCGCTCTTCGCGCCGGCGCGCAGAGCGGGCCGTTCAATCGCGCGCCGCCGGCCGGCCCTTTAATTCGCGTTCGGCCGCCAGCCAATCGGCGAGGTCGCCGCCGTGCCCGGCGCCACGCGCCAGAAACAGTTCGTAGGCGCGCCGCTGAATCGCCTCGAAGGCGACTCCATTGGCGCCGCCCGCGACGACCGCGGCAGTCGCGACCGCGGCCGGCGCGGCTTCGCGCGCGGCGCTTTCCGCCCGCGGCGCCGGTGCGGCGGCGGAAGCGGATTTCCGCTGGCGCGCGCCCGTCGGAGTTTTCGGTTTCCTTGGAGCAACCATCACAAATCCTCCTCAACCTCAGAAACGCCGCCGGACAACGATCCGGACCAACCCGATTAAAAATTCCGCCATCAGCAACGGCGGGAATCAAGTCCCATGCGCTCGATTGTAATCGCCCGACCATGAAAAATCCCGCTCCGCCGCCCGCGTTCGTCCGCGCCCGGGAGAAACGCGGGCGGACCCGTCGTTCGGATCCGCCCGTGCGTGCGCTTTGCTATCGGCCTCCTTCACCGACGCGATTAGCGTAAATAGACCGCCATTCGTCATGCCGCGGCGCCATCCCGCCGCCGTGCGGATTGCCGCGCGCGCCGTTCACAGCAGGAATCCGGTCTCGATGAGGCCGCGAAGCTGAAACGGGTTTCTGCCTGGGCCGCCGAAAACGTCGCCGGGCGTGTAACCCGTCGCCCGCACCAGCGAACCCTCGACTCGAGCGAAAAACTGCTCGTACTGATAGGTGGGCGTCAAAGTGAACGACCACGCCTGGCTGCCGGGTCCGTAGAGCAGGTTTGCGGCGCCGTCGCTGCTATTTCCGGTGGTTCCAATATACTCCGCGCGCGCGCCCAGAGAGATGTTGGTGGTGAACGAGTAACTGGCGAGGATCGCCCCGCCGATAGTTGACGTCGTTTTGAGAACTCCGATCTCCGGGTTATGCGGCACCACGGTCCACTGAAAATAGGGCTCGATAATCCACGGCGCCGAGTTGTATTCGTAAATGATGTTGTAAATCTGGCTGTTATTGAGCAGCAGCGGCGTCGCAAAATTGCTGGACTTGTCGAACCCGAGATCGCCGCCGCCAACCAGCGTCAGGGTGTTCGCCGAATTGATCGCGTACGCCATGGAACCCGTAAGCCACGTGTAGCTATTGGAATAAAATCCATTGTTCCAGCTCAATGACGTGCTGATTGGACCCTGGCTGTAATTGACCTGAACGCCGCGATTGATGGCGTTTTCCTGGTTCCACAGCAAGCCGCGTTCGATATTGATGTTTTGAAAGGTAAAGGTGGACTCGGCCCCGATCAGCGTCGGGAGATTGCCGCCCATGATCGAGAAATTGTCAGTGGGCGCGATTTTAAGATAGGCGACCGGCAACACGCCATACAGCGCGTTGACCGCGTTGCCCATGTCCACATAAGGAGTCCCGAGCGCGGGAATGCTATATCCGCCAACTTGCAGATAGTACTGAATCAGGCCGGTGGGCTTCTGGATGATCGCTTCCGCGTTGCTGAAGTCGGCGCGCGCCGCAAAATCGCCAGGCATTGGGTGGTTCTGGCCG
>DAHZDR010000021.1 GCA_027403435.1 Deltaproteobacteria bacterium | reverse complement strand
CGGAATCTCCCCGCGAGGCCTATTTTCAGACGCTGGTCTCGCGCGGAGATCGGCGGGTGGGGGCGATTTTGGAACGGCTCGACGCTGGCCAATGCGCCGAGCCGGGCGCGATCTGGCAGGAACTGCGGACCATTCGGCGCGAGGCCCTTGAAGGCGGCTCAGTCCTGCCCAATCCGGATTTTTACGTCGTCCGCCAGTACACCCATGACGAAGTATTGCCGTGGGACTTCATTGACCATCACATCCATAAATGGGTGCTGCTGTCGGAGCGCAAAAAAGCTCATTATGAGCATCAGACCAAGCCTTGCGACGTGGTCCGCTGCACGGTATGCGGCGCCTGCTGAAAGTCGGAGTGAAGATCGAGCGATGAAACGCGCAAACTCCGTGGACGAAGATCGGCGGCGCGGATCGGCCGCGGCCGCCGCCGCGCTTACGGGCCGTGGCCGGCCGCTGGCGCGGCGCGGCGCGGGCGGACTCGGGCTGGCCCTGCTTATGATTATCGGCGCTGGCCCGTGCGCTTCGGCACAGACCAGCCCGAGCGTGCCCGACACGCTGCCGACGATGACGATCGCGCCGGCTGGTTCGGGCGGGTCCGAGGCGCCGCTTGCGCCGTCGGGAACGAACACGGCCGGCGCGAGCGCTCCGGCCGCCCCGCGCCGCCATCGGTTAAAGTCCCACGCGACGAAACCGGCCGCGCACCAGACCGCCGCTGAGGAGTCGCCCGAACCGGCGGCCGAACCGGCCACCGCCCATCTGCGCCTGATTGCCAACTCGTGGGCGTATGCGCGCCCCGACAAACGCGGCGCGCGGATCGAGCCGGTGCGGTCGGGCATGTACGTGAACGTCACCGGGACCACGCGCTATTATCTTCAGGTTCGACTCAAGAACGGCAAAACCGCTTATGTTCCGTATGAAGCGGTCAATTACGTGACGCCGGCCGACCACATCTTCCATCTCACCGCGGATTCTCCCGTGCTGGCGGCGCCGAACCATGCGGCGAAGAAACTCGCCGAGGTCCATCGGGGCCACGACGTTCAGGTCGTCGGCGTCGCGCTTACTTACATGAAAATCCGCATGCGCGACGGGCGCGAAGGTTTCATTCCCGACTCCGCTCTGGAATAGTTCGTGGCGCGGCGTCGCCGATGGGGATGCTCGGCGCGCGGCGAAATGTCATTGGCCGCATTGGCGTTTTCGGTCGGGGAGGCGTGATGGCGCCACAAGAACGTCAGGGCTGGTTCATCGTCGGCGGTCTGTTCGTCGCGATGCTGTTGGTGTTCGGGTCCGGCTACGACACGACGCCAACCTTCTTGCCGGCGCTGCTCAAGGCCTTCGGCTGGAGCCGCGCGAAAACCTCGCTTATCCCGAGCTTACTCGCGCTATCCCTTGGCGTATGCGTCATTCCAGTCGGCTGGATGCTCGATCGGGTCGAAGCGAAATTCGTCATGCTGACCGGCACGATCGCGGCCGGCGGCGCCTTTCTGCTGGCCAGCCATGCCCATTCGTTCGCCGCGATGGCGGTGGCGTACCTGTTGCTGGGCGTTGGGATTGCCGCCGGAACGGTCATTCCGGCGTCGTTTGTCGTCGCGAACTGGTTCGGCGAACGGCGCGGGCTGGCGATGGGCATTACCAGCGCCGGCACCACCACGGGCGGGATGGTGATTAACCTGGTCGCCGCCAAAGTGATCGCCACGCATGGTCTGCGCGCGGCGTACTTCGTCCTTGCGATTCCAATTTTCGTAATCGTGGCGCCGCTGGTGATGCTGATGGTGCGCAGCCGGCCGCCCGGCGCGGTTCGCCTGAGCGTCGCCGCGGCGGGCGCCCGGCTCGACGGTTTCGAAACCAGGGCCGCCTTCCGCACGCGCTCGTTCTGGATGATTGTGGTGGCGCAATTCTGTTTCGCCCTGGCCGCCACCGGCGTGCTAATCCATTTCAACCAATATCTAATCGACCTGCATTATTCGGCCGCGACCGCCGCCGGCGCGGTCAGCCTGTGCTTCGGCATCACGACCGTCGGCAAAGTCCTGATGGGCGGATTCGCCGACCGTGTCAGCGCGCGGATCGCGTTGGCGATCAGCTTCGCGGTGCAGGCGGTCGCGCTGGTCCTGGCGCTCGGCGCGGCCCATCCGTGGATTATGGCGCTGTTTGTCCTGACCTTCGGCGCGACCTTCGCCGCGCCGCTGATGCTGATTCCGCTCTTGATCGCCGAATCGATGGGCTTGAAGCGTTTCGGCGCGATTTCCGGAATCACCGCCGTCGCCAATACGATCGGCGCCGCGCTCGGTCCGATCGTTTCCGGCTGGATTTTCGACGTGGCGCATAGCTACACGATCGCCTTCGAGGTTTATATCGCGATTTACCTGCTTGGCGCGGCGGCGTCATGGGCGTGCCGGCCGTACGCGGCCGAGCGCGAAGCGACGTTCGGCGCGCGCGCCGCCAACGCGTCCGCGTAAGCGCCGCCGGAAATTCCGCCGTCAGGCGAACGCGGGCAGACGATAAACTTTCGCGGCCGTGCGCTGAAACATCTCCGCCTGTTCGTCTTCCGTGAACGGCGCGGCGATTTTCTTGAACGCGTTCCACAGCACAAGATACGAGCACGACGTTCGATCGACCGGAAAATTGCTCTCGAACATGCATCGGGCGGGACCGAAACGATCGATGAGATGCAAATAGTAATCGCGCGTCGCGGCCGCTAATTCGTCCGAGGTCGGGGGCTTCGGCCGCCGATGCCAGCCGAAGCCGTTGAGCGGCATATTGATTCCGCCGAGCTTGACGACGACGTTTTGACATTTCGCCAATTCGTCGATCGCCGCCTTCCACTGCTGAAAAATCTCCGCGCGCCGGCCCTCGTAAGGGCCGATTCCGACTATTCCGCCGCAATGATTGAGAATGATCGTGGTGTCCGGAAACGCCCGCGCAAGATCCGTCAGCCGCGGCAAC
>DAHZDR010000007.1 GCA_027403435.1 Deltaproteobacteria bacterium | reverse complement strand
TCCAGCTCAATGACGTGCTGATTGGACCCTGGCTGTAATTGACCTGAACGCCGCGATTGATGGCGTTTTCCTGGTTCCATAGCAGGCCGCGTTCGATATTGATGTTTTGAAAGGTAAAGGTGTCCTCGGCCCCGATCAGCGTCGGGAGATTGCCGCCCATTATCGAGAAATTGTCAGTGAGCGCGATTTTAAGATAGGCGACGGGCAACACGCCATACAGCGCGTTGACCGCGTTGCCCAGGTCCACATAAGGAGTCCCGAGCGCGGGAATGCTATATCCTCCAACTTGCAGATAGTACTGAATCAGGCCGTCGGGCTTCTGGATGATCGCTTCCGCGTTGCTGAAGTCGGCGCGCGCCGCAAAATCGCCAGGCATTGCGTGGTTCTGGCCGATCGCAATCCCGCTGACCACGCCGTTCACGTCGAAGTTGAACAAATCCGCGACCGGACCTGGCAGCACCTCCTGAAGCATCGGAAGCAATTTCGGAAGATTGATGTTGTGCGGCGAGGCCATCTGCAACGGTCCGCTCATCGCGGGCGTTGAAAGCGGCGGAACCGGCGTGCTGACCGCGGCCGGAGCCGGAGCCGGAGCCGCCGCCGTCGGCGGGGTCGCGGGCGCGGCCGCCGTCGCTGGAGCCGGCGCCGTTTGCGCCAATTCGACCGCGCCGGCCGACGCCTGGGACTCCCACGCCGCCGGCGGCGCCGTTTGCGCCTCGTTCTGCGAATCGGTCACGCTCGGAACCGAACCGTCGGCCGCGCGCGCCGTCACGCCACCCGTCGCGACCAGCAGCGTCAGCGCCAGCGCCGTCGCGCCTGCCCGCGTAATCCGATTACCCACTGTTCTCCTCATCTGCCTGTTTCCTCCCGGCGCGTAATTGACGCCGCCTCCTGAATCGATTGCCGAAGCCTCGGGGTTTCCCGGCAGGCACGCCCCTGTCGAACCGCCAGACCTGCCGTCTTCCTATCAAGTTTCGTGCCTTCGGCAACGACCTCTGAAAATGGCCAAACGTCAAGCTTTATCGGAGTTTTTTCGCGCGTTTGCCTCATCGCTGCCAAATCCTTCAGCAGCCCTGGTGAAGTATAATGCAGTGGATTGCCATCGCGCGTTGCATTTTGGAATTATCGCCGCCGATCCCGAATCCGGCGCCGCGTCGCAAGCGAAAAAAATCGGGGAAGGACCGTGGCCGCGGCCCTCCCCCGCCTCATCTCAAGACCGGAACCTGTTTAGCGCATCGCGACTCTCAGGCCGGCCTGGCGATCAGGATGGTGTCTTTGCCTTTACGCCTCGAATTGCGCAAGAAATAGATCGCGCCATAGACGCCCCAGACCACCGACAACGCCACCGCGATGATCGGCTCCTTCCAGCTCCCGATCCCTTCCAGCGGCCCAATGATGTAGAAGGCCAGGCAGGCGAAGTTGGCTATCGCGCCGAAGATCGGCGCCACCATGTGCTTGAAGCCCTGGAAATCATGATGCTCGCGAAAGGCCACGATACACACGATGTTGGTCAGTCCGTAGAGCACGAAGGTGCCAAAGTTCGACAGCAGCGTCACGGTCAACAGGCCGTTGGGCAGCGCCGAGAGCGAAGCGTTCGATCCCAGCCCAAACGCGTACCAGAGATTGTGCGGCAGCGCCTTCATCGCATCGTCGGTGGGCGCCGATCCGCCGGTGAAAAAGGTCAACGCCGCCAGCGCGCCAAGCACCGCCGAAATCATCGCGAGCGTCCAGATCGCGCGATGGGGCGTGAGCTTCTCGCCATGCAGCAGTCCGAAATGCTCCGGCACTTCCTCGTCGCGGCCCATCGCGTAGGTCACGCGGGCGCCCGTGTTGATACAGCTCAGAGTCGTGCCGATCAGCGCGAGGAACACCGTAAACGCCTCGATCAGCATGAACGCCTGGCCATGCCCGCCCAGCAGCGCGTCGCCGATCAGCGTCATCATGTCGCCGATTGGCGCGGCCGATCCGCTGGCGGCCTTCAGGCTGTAGGCGCTGCTCATGAAGTAGTTGGCGGCGAAGTATTCGAACATGTAACAGATGAGGCCCTGAATAGTCAGTGAGAGCAGCACCGCGCGCGGGATGTCGCGCTTGGGATTCTTCGCCTCCTCGCCCATCGCCGTAACCGACTCGAAGCCGACCAGCAGCAGGATTGCGATCGTCGCCTGGAGCATCGTCCACGAGATATTGTGCGGCGCCACCACCGACCAGGCGCTCGGATGCGCCGGGTTGTCGCCCTTCAGCGCGTAATGCAGCGTGGTCGCGATCACGTTGCCGTTGGCGTCGAAGCCGAGGCCGGTCGAGCCTTCGGGATGGCCCACGCGATAGGCGATCGCCAGCGCGCCGAAGAAAATCAGCGCCGCAATCTGGATCGCGTTAATGGCGATATTGACGTTGGTCGATCCCGACACGCCGCGGTAGGCGATATACGCGACGAAATACGAAAACGCGACCGCGACCAGCGCCATGAACACCGGCCCGGGCACCGTGCTGTTCATCATGCCCGGGAACAGCGTGCCGAAAATATATCCAACCAGCACGCCCATCGTCGCCACCATCACGGCCGGATATACCCAGTAGTAAAGATGCGACGCCCAGCCGATCACGAACTTCGCAATCCGCGCGAATCTGAAGGCCTTGGTGGTGTTCAGGAACGCCTGCTCGGCGAATAAATAGGAACTGCCCGCGCCGGGATAAAGCTTGGCCAGCTCCGAATAGGAAAGCGCCGTCGCGAAAGCCAGCGCCAGCGCCACCAGAATTCCAAACCACATCGCCAATCCCGATGGAAGCACGTAGCCGGCCTGAATGACGAACGTGATCCATAGGAACGCTCCCGGCGCGATCAACGCCATCGCGTTGACCGTCACTCCGGTCAACCCAAGCGTCGCTTGCATCTTGGGTGTTTCGGGTGTTGCAGCCATCTCTCCTCCTTCTCTCTAACCGCGGTGTGGATGCCAAAATCGTCCCCAAGCTCCAGGGACGCCAGTCAAGGAGGTCTTTGAGCAAGCCCGATGCCACGCGAAAATAGTCAGTAAACCACGCGGCATTTCCCGACGACGCGGTTTTCACTGCCCACATTGCGGGCAATTCAGCGCACGCTGGCTATTTCGCGGGCGCCCGCCCCGGCGCCGATCGGCCGGCGCGATTGGCGCCGCGGGCGGGTGAAAATGGATCTGGGCGACCGCCTGGCGATGCGCGGACCGGGCGGCCCGCGGCCGGCGGCGCGGATCAGCGGCCGGCGTCGTCGCTAACGATGCGCCGCTTCGGCACGCCAATCGCGACCATCAGCAGTGGCGCCCACGCGGGATCGTCGGGTGAAAAGAATTTGGTCGTATCGTCGTCGTAAAAAGTGAGGCCGGTGGCGCCGCGCCCGAGCGCGTAGGCGGCCAGATAGGCGCGCCCGCCGAGCAGCCCGGCTTCCAGATGGGCGGCCCGGTAGCCGCGATTACCCAGCGCCTCCAACACGGGATCGAGCCGCGCCATGTAGCAGATAAGCGCGGCGCAATCCGCGCCGAGCGGCTGTTCGAGGCATAGGTAGCCGGCCTCGCCGCGAAACTCGCCCGCGCGCAGCCGGGCGAGGGCGCCGGTCGCGCGATCGTGGCGATAGACGCCCGGAGTCAGTCCGTCCACCGCGTTGACGATCACGAACGGCGCGACCGTCGTGGGAAAATCGGCCGGAACCGGCGCGCGCGCCGTCGCCAGGATCGTCGCCAGTTCCGCCGCGTCGATCGCGTCGTGCGCGAATTCGCGGGTCGATCCGCGCCGGAGAATCGTCGCGCCCAATTCGGCCGCTTCGTCGTCGCCGAGCGGCGCGAGCGTAATCGGCTCGGCCGCGCGCGCGGCGGCGGCCGGCGTGATACGCGCCGCCCGGAGCGCCGCAACCTCGCCGGGCGATTCCAGCCGCGACGCCCGCTGGATCTTCACCAGGTCGTCATAGACGACCTCGCTGGCCGACGGCGGGACCGTCTCGAGCCCCGTCGGCGGCGGCGAAACGTCCACCCCGGCCGGCGCCGGCGGATCCGCGGCGCGCCCCAGCGCGGCCATGCAGACGACGCCCTCACGCTCGCCGTCAACTTCGAGCAGCCGCTCGACCGGCGCGTCGGCGAACAGGGCGATAATCTCCGCCGGGATATTTTCGGCGTTGGCCGCGGCCAGCAGATTCGCGATCATCATGCCGGCGTCCCAGAAACAATAACGATAGGCGCGCGCCCGGTATTTCCATGCGCTGCGCCAGAAGATCGCGGAAAAGACGATCACCGCCCGCGCCTTGCGGAGCGCGTCGTTGCCCGCCGCCCGCGCCAGATAGCCACGCCAGTCGCCGCGCCGCAGGCCGCGCAATTTCAGGTCGGCTGGCGAAAAATGATAAAGCCCGGCCGCGATCCCCTCGACTTCGCCGGCCGCCAGATAAATTTCGACTGGATAAAGCGCGCCGGCCGACGCCGCCGCGCGAAAGTGATACTCCTCGCCGCCGACCGCGCGGCTGCGCGTCAGCCCGCCGGTGCAGAACAAAAGCCGGGTGAGCGCTTCCAGA
>DAHZDR010000525.1 GCA_027403435.1 Deltaproteobacteria bacterium | reverse complement strand
AGCCGGCCGTTGACGTGCGCGTGCAGCGGCAAGGCGGGATCCTGATGGATTTCGTAGTCCAGCGGCAACGGACCAAGGGTCCGCAGAATCCGAAAGAGGGCGCGGGCGAACCGTTGCAGATCGGGCTCGGGCAAATCGACGAGTAATCCCCGGTACCCGGGTATCACGATGTCGTAGCTGCGCGGGAAAACGCCGATGGGACTGGCATAGCTGACGACCGGCCCGTCGCGTTCGATCAACAGGCCCAGCCGTTCGACCAATTCGAGCAGCTCCGGCCACCATCCGGGACGTTCGCGCTGGGCGCGCACTTCGGCTTCTATGGCGGGCAAGGGCGCCGGCGAACCGATCAGTTGCTGATGCGGATGGGGCTGCGAGGCGCCCGATTCGCGTCCCTGATTCTTGCGCACCACCACCGAATGAACGGCGGGATTGGCCAGAATCTGTCGCATCATGCGAACGTCGGCTTTGATCAATTCAAAGAAGTGGCGTTCGCCGAGCGCCGCGGTGAAGGTGAGATCATTGATCGAGCGCGGATGATCGACGAAATGCCGGGGATCCTCGACCACCACCCACGATTCGTTGCGTCCGCCGGTCAAGGCCTCCGGGATGCGCGGGAAGAGATTATTGAAGGCGCGGATTATCCATGCGGCTCCTTCGACCGCGCCCGGTCCGCTCCATTCGGGAAATTCGGCGGGCGACAGGCGGAGCGCTTCCGGCGGCGCCTGATGCTCGTTGCCGGGACAAAACGGGCAGGCGCGCGCCGCGTTTTGCAGGGCCTCGGGAGCGGGCGGCGGCGGATCGGGCTTGAGTTCGTCGCGGCCGCCCAGGGTGAAGGCGAAGCTCTTGCCCCGCACGTCAACCACGTATGAAATCACGCCGGTGACCGGACTTTTGATCCAGACCAGTGCGCCGTCGCGCAATTCATATTCCAAAGTCATCGCGGTATGTCATCTTTAAGCATGGGCGTTAGTGACGTTTCAACGTGGCGGGCGGAGAGTCGGGCGCGGCGGGCGCCATATTGGCGGGCTTGGCCAGGCGACGCCTTGACTCCGCTGGTTGCATTCGTTAATTTATTCATAGAGACGCGGCGCAAAGGCGCGTAAATAAGCATATGGGGTCTGGCGCTCCGCTAAAGCGGACACCAGGCTTTTTTTTGGCCGTCCGATGCGCAATGACGCGTAATCGGCGCACGCGCGCCGCAGCCATGAAAACGTCCGCGTTGGCATAATCGTGTCAGTCTTCAAGAAATATCTTTATACGCCAGGCCCGGTTTCCGTGCCGCCCGAGGTGCTGCTCGAGCTGGCCCGGCCGATCATCCATCATCGCACGCCCGAGTTCAGCGCCGTGTTGGACAGCGCCCGGGAGCGGATGCGGCCGCTGTTCGGCACCCGGCAGGAGGTGCTGCTGCTGTCGTCGAGCGGCAGCGGCGCGATGGAGGCCGCGATCACGAATTTGCTGGCGCCGGGCGAATCGGCAATCTTCGTCAACGGCGGCAAATTCGGCGAACGCTGGGGCAAGCTGCTCACGGCGCACGGGATGATCGGCCACGAGGTCACGGTCGAGTGGGGCGGGGCGGTGCGCGCGGAACAGGTCGAAGCGGCCCTGCGCGCCCATCCGGAGAGCCGCGCGGTCCTGATGCAGGCGAGCGAGACTTCGACCTGCGCGATCCATCCGGTGGCCGAGGTCGCCGCGGTCACGCGGCGGCGCGACGCGTTGCTGGTGGTCGATGGCATCACCTCGGTCGGCGTGTTCGAGCAGAAGATGGACGAGTGGGGCGTTGACGCCTATTTGACGGGCAGTCAGAAGGCGCTGATGCTGCCGCCGGGTCTTGCGATGATCGCGCTTTCGGAGCGCGCGCTGGAGCGCGCCGCGCGCAATCGCACGCCGCGCTTTTACTTCGATTTGAATCGTGAATTGAAAGCGCAGCGCGATGAGCATACCACGGCATGGACGCCCGCCGTTTCCCTGGTGTTCGGGCTCAACAAGAGCCTCGAGCTGATTCACGGCGAAACCCTGGCGCGAGTTTATGAGCGGCATCGGGTGATGGCCGAGGCGACGCGGGCGGCGGCGCCGGCGCTGGGCCTGCGCCTGCTGGCGCCCGCGGCGCCGGCCCCTGGCGTCACCGGTCTGCTGGTTCCCGACGGAATCGACAGCGGCAAGCTCGTACGGATGATGCGCGAGGAGCTGGGCGTGTCGGTGCAGGGTGGCCAGGATCAAATGAAAGGGCGGCTGGTGAGAATCGGCCACATGGGTTATCTGGGGCCGTTCGACATGCTGGCGGCGGTGAGCGCGCTGGAGATTGCGCTTGCGCGGATGGGCCATCGGTTCACGACCGGCGCGGGCGTGGCCGCCGTCCAGGAACGAATCGCGCGGAGCGTCTGAAAAAGCTATGGCGGAAAAATTCCGCGTCCTGTTGAGCGACTCGCTGGCGCCGCAGGGCCTTGAAGTTCTACAGCGTCTTTCCGGACTGACGGTTGACGTCAAGACGGGACTCAAACCCGCCGAGCTGGCCGCGATCGTCGCTCCCTATCATGGGCTGGTGATCCGCAGCGCAACGCGCGTCACCCGCGAGGTTATCGAAGCGGCCGAATCGCTTAAGGTGATCGGCCGCGCCGGCGTCGGCGTTGATAACGTCGATCTCGACGCGGCCACGCGCCGCGGAATCGTCGTGATGAACAGTCCGCTCGGCAACAGCGTGACCACCGCCGAGCATACGATTTCGCTGCTGATGTCGCTGGCGCGGCATATTCCCGCGGCCAACGCGGCGCTGCGGGCGGGCAAATGGGAGCGAAGTAAATTCACCGGCGTCGAGGTCTGGAACAAAACGCTCGGCATCGTCGGTCTCGGCAATATCGGCCGGATCGTCGCGGATCGCGCGCTCGGCCTGAAGATGAAGGTCATCGGTTTCGATCCGATTCTGACCGCGGAGGCGGCGGCGAAAGCGGGCGTCGAGCTGGTGGGCCTGGAAGCGCTGTTCCGGCGCGCCGACTTTGTAACCGTGCACGCGCCGTTGACGGAAGAAACGCGCGGAATCGTCGGCGCGGCGGCCTTCGCGATCATGAAAAAGGGCGTGCGCGTGATCAATTGCGCGCGCGGCGGAATCGTGGACGAAGGCGCGCTGCTCGCCGCGCTCAATTCGGGCCAAGTCGCCGGCGCGGCGCTCGACGTGTTCGAGCAGGAGCCGCCGCCGCCCGGCCATCCGCTGATTCATCACGAGAACGTGATTGCGGTGCCGCATCTGGGCGCGGCCACCGATGAGGCGCAGGTCCAGGTCGCCATCGATATTGCGCATCAGATTGCGGATTTTCTGCTCGAGGGCACGATTAGCCACGCCGTCAACATTCCCGCGCTTTCGGTCAAGGAGCTGAAAGTGCTCGAGCCGCATCTGAAGCTCGCGGAGAAGCTGGGCCAGCTCGTGGCGCAGCTAATCGACGAGTCGCCGAGCGAGGTCGGGGTCGCTTTCGCGGGCGAATCGGCGCAATTGAATCCCGATCCGATCGTCGCGGCGGCGCTCAAGGGATTGCTGAACGTTTTCCTCGATCAGCATCTGAATGTCGTTAACGCGCCGTTCATCGCGCGCGAACGCGGCATCGCGATAACCGAGACGCGCACCAGCGAGGCCGCCGACTATCGCAATATGCTGACGATCACGGTGCGCACCGCGGCCGGCGGTCATGAAGTCACCGGGGCGGTTTTCGGCAATCGCGCGCTGCGCGTGGTGCGGATCGACGGCTACCGCGTGGAGGCGGCGCTCGAGGGGTATTTCCTGATGCTGCACAATCGCGACGTTCCGGGCGTCGTTGGCGCGGTCGGGTCGATGCTCGGGCGCGCCGGCGTCAATATCGCGGGACTGGAGCTGGGCCGCGACCGCGCTGGCGGCACGGCGCTCAGCCTGGTCGAGATCGACGGTCCGCCGCCGCAAAGCGTGATCGATCAGCTCAAGACGATTCCGGCGATTACCGCCGCCGCGCTGATTCGGCTTTGAACCCGCGCATCGGAATCCGCTTGCGCGCGGCGCCGTTCGCGGGCGTCGGCCGCGCGCCAACCAGGAAATCGCTATGAAGACTGTGGCTGTGGTCGGCTCGCAATGGGGCGACGAAGGCAAAGGCAAAATTGTGGACCTGCTGGCGGCCGACGCCGATGTCGTCGTGCGTTTTCAGGGCGGCAACAACGCGGCGCATACGCTGGTCGTCAACGGCGAGAAATTCATCTTGCGCCTGGTGCCGGCCGGGGCGCTGCACGACGGTAAAATCTGCGTGATCGGCAACGGCGCCGTGGTCGATCCGATCGCTTTGGTCGAGGAGCTCGACAGCCTTCGCGGCCGCAACCGGATGCGTGGCGACGACGCGCTGAAGCTCAGCTACGACGCGCACATGGTGATGCCGTATCATCGCGCGATCGACCGCGCGCGCGAAGCCCGGCTGGGCAAGGCGGCCATTGGCACCACCGGCTTCGGCATCGGCCCGGCATACGAGGACAAGGCGGCGCGCTGCGGCCTGCGTTTTTCCGAGCTGGCCGGCTTCGCGGCCTTCGAGCGCAAGCTGCGGCGCAATCTGGCCGAAAAAAACCGCTATCTTACGGCGGTGCTCAAGGCCCAGCCGGTGCCGGTTGGAGGGTTGATCGAGCAGATGCGCGAGGTGCGGCGCAAACTTTTACCCCATCTGTGCGACACCGCGGGTTATCTGGCCGATGTCCTGGAGCGCGGCCAGCGCGTTCTGTTCGAAGGGGCGCACGGAACTATGCTCGACATCGATCACGGGACCTATCCCTTCGTGACTTCGTCGAGTTGCGTGGCCAGCGCGGTGTTCGCCGGCGGAGGGTTGCCTGCGGGGAGGCTCGACGCAGTGCTGGGAGTTGCCAAGGCCTACACGACGCGCGTGGGCGGCGGGCCGTTTCCGACCGAGATTAAGACCCGGCTCGGCGACCGATTGCGCGAAAAGGGCGCCGAATACGGCAGCGCGACGCGCCGGCCGCGCCGCGTCGGATGGTTCGACGCGGTGCTTACGCGGCGGGCGATGCGAGTCAACGGTGCGGCGACCCTTGCCTTGACCAAGCTCGACGTTTTAACCGGGATCGATCCGGTCAGGATTTGCGTCGCGTACGACTTTAGGGGCGCGCGAAGCACGGAGATGCCGCAGGG
>DAHZDR010000489.1 GCA_027403435.1 Deltaproteobacteria bacterium | reverse complement strand
CGGCCAGACCGATTAGTTCGAACCAATAGCCATTCGGGAGCCGCAACCGCGCAGCGGTTGCGGCTCCCGGCGGAGCGAACGCGCAATGAAAAACGGATCATCCAGGCCCGCCGGCATGCTGGCCGGCGTCAAGGTCCTCGATTTCACGCAGTATCTGGCGGGACCGACCGTCACCCGCCTGATGGCCGAAATGGGCGCCGAGATTATCAAGATCGAACAAGCGCCAATGGGCGATCCGTCGCGCCTGCTGCCCGCCATCCGCAACGGCCGCAGCGCCTATTTCGTTCAGCAGAACCGCGGCAAAAAGAGCCTGTGCCTGGATTTCTCCAAGCCGCAATCGATCGAACTGCTGAAGTCGATTGCGCGCAAGGCCGACGTCGTCGTCGAAAATTTCGGGCCGGGCGTGATGGGCAAGCGCGGGCTCGATTACGAATCGCTGCGCAAGCTCAATCCGCGCCTGATCGTGGCCTCGATTTCCGCCTTCGGCCGCAGCGGCCCGCTGAAACATCGGGTGGGCTACGACCTGATCGCGCAAGCCTTCGCCGGCATCATCCATATGACCGGCGAACCCGGCCGGCCGCCGGTCTTCGTCGGCCTTGGCATCGCCGACGTTACCGCGGGAGTCCACGCCTTCTCCGCGATCGGCTACGCGCTCTTCCTTCGCGAACGCACCGGCCGCGGCCAGTATATCGACATCTCGATGGTCGATTCGCTCTACCACATGCATGAAGTGAATCTGCAGGTCCATTCGGTTACCGGCGGCGAATGGATTCCCGAGCGGATGGGATCGCATCACGCACTCGTATGCCCGTGCGGCATTTTCAAGGGCCCCGAGGGCTATATCGTCGTCCTCGCCCTGCAACGGCAGTTCGCCGGCCTCGCCAAGGCGATGGGACGGCCCGAATTGGCGGCCGATCCGCGCTTCGCCACCGACGCCGACCGCGGCCGCAATCAAAAAGAGCTGATCGGGATTATGGAATCGTGGATGGCGTCGATGCCGTCCGATGAAGCGGTGCTCGCGGAACTTGAAAAGCATCGCGTGCCCGCGGCGCCGGTAATGTCGATCGTCGATAGCCTAAAGCATCCCTATTTCAAGGCGCGGCGGATGGCGCGTGAGGTCGGCGATCCGCTGCTCGGCCAAGTGACTATTCCGGGATTTCCGCTCAAATTTTCCGAATTCCCCGATCTGGCGGAACTGACCGCGCCGACCCTCGGCCAGCACGGCCCGGAAGTGCTGCGCGAGATGCTGGCGATGAGCGACGCTGAGATTGCGAGCCTCCGCGCCTCCGGCGTGCTCCATCAGGAAAACAGGTAGCCGTTTCCGCGCCGGCGTGGCCGGGCAATTCCTCCGCTAAGGAAGCTCCGCACCAGTCAAGCCGTCATTCTGAACGGAGTCCGCGCAGTGAAGCATCCCGGGATTCTTCGCTGCGCTCAGAATGACAAGATGGGCCTTGTGCGGGGCTTCCTCAGCGGCCGGTGAATTTCGGCGCGCGCTTGGCCAGAAACGCGGCGATACCCTCGCGCGCGTCGGCGGTGCGGGCGCAGTCGGCGATAAATTCGGTTTCCAGCTCCATTTGTTCGTCGAGCGAAGTGTTGGCCGCCGCGTACATCAGGCGCTTGATTCCGCCATAGGCGCGGGTGGCGCCCTGGGAGAGTTCGCGCGCGAGCTTTTGCGCCTCGTCCTGCAAGTCCGCGTCCGCGACGACGCGCGTCACGATGCCCATCGCCTCGGCTTCGCGCGCGGTGAGCGTGCGATTCGTCAGCGCCAGTTCGAGCGCGCGGCGCGGTCCGACGATGCGCGGCAGATAGTAGGTCGAGGAGCCGTCCGGCGTAAGGCCGACGCGCGAGTAGGCGAGGGTGAAGCGGGCCGATTCCGCCGCCAGCGCCAAATCGCCCGCCAGCGCAAGGCTCATCCCGGCGCCGCCGGCGTTGCCGTTGACGGCGATCACCACCGGCGCGCGCATCCGGGCGAATCGATGGATCGCCTTGTGCAAATGGAACGTCACGCGCTTGAGATGGGCGGGCAGCTCCGCTTCGTCATGCGCCGCGAAGGATTTAAGATCGCCGCCGCCGCAGAACAGCTTGCCGGCGCCGGTAATCAGCACGGCGCGCACGGCGGGATTTTCGTCGCATAGGAGCGACGTTTCCTCGAGCTCGCGCGCCAGCTCAAGGTTAATCGCGTTGGCCGCCTCGGGACGGTTGAGGGTGATCCGCGCGACGTTATCGGCAATTTCGACTTTCAGGCAATTCAGGCTGGACATGGCTGGGTAACCTCGGGTTTGCAAGTTGCTTTCGCCGGCGTCAGAGCGCGCGGCGCCATTCGGCGAGCGCCGCGCCGATTTCGTGCGGCGAATCCTCCTGGATAAAGTGCGAGCCGCGCACCGTGACTTCGCGCTGATTCGGCCAGCGGCGGCAAAATTCGCGCGGCGCGCCGATCAGAATCGCGCCCGGCTCGGCGTTGACGAACAGTTTGGGCAGATTCGACCCGGCGAGCCATTGCGCATACCGCGCGACGATCGCGGTCACGTCG
>DAHZDR010000506.1 GCA_027403435.1 Deltaproteobacteria bacterium | reverse complement strand
TATCAGTTCACCGGCCGTGAAAACGATGGCGCCGGACTGTATTACTATCGCGCGCGATACTACAGCCCGAGCTTCCAGAGGTTCATCGCGCAGGACCCGATCGGCTTCGCTGGCGGCGATGCCAACCTGTATGCATATGTCTCTAATGATCCGGCGAACCCCATCGATCCGCTGGGCCTCGACGCTTTTCTGTGCGACCGTCCTATCAAAGGCTTCTCCAAGGAGCACGGACCATTATATCATCAATTCATATGCGTAGAGCGGAATGGAGCTAACTATTGTTTTGGTCTAACCACCTCTTTCAATGGGTGGCGGGACATTCCGAACCTAATTAACGGTCTGGGTGCTTTCGAGTCTGACAAACCCAATGAGTCTTGCATAAAGCAAAGTACGCAAGCCTGCGTGGATAGCTGCCTCCTGGGTGTGTACGAGGGGCCACCCCCTGATTATAGCCTTGTCAATTTGTTTGGAATGCAGTGTCACCAGTTTGCTACTTCAACCACAGCGTATTGCCAGGCGAAGTGCGCGGGTACCGCGAATTGAGCTCGCTAGACGCAGATCGTATGGGTCGCGTATTGCTTCGCGTGCTCTTTTGGTTGCCGATAGTCCTCTGGCTTGCCGTAGAAATTTACCTGCTCAAAATAATGCTGATTAACTGGAAGCCCGGCGGAGATTTTCCTGAATCGGCGGTACTCGTGCTATTTTGGGGTTTTCCAAGCAGCATACTCGTGATGCTGTTGGCTGTGCTTCTGTCTATGGTGTTGCCTGTCAAATTGCCTACAGGGTCTATATCGGTAGTCTTGCTGTGGATATTGCTTTGCGTGGCGGGCCTAATCCAATGGTACTACATCATGCGCGGTCTAGAGTCGGTGCTCACGAAGCTGCTACGATGGTTTCGCGCAGATGTCGGAGACGCTGCTAAATAACCGGCGCACCGGACTGACGCCCCCAACGGAATGCACTCGCGTACAGCTATGATCAGGACTCGCGGGTGAGTGGGATGAGCTGGACGCTGGGCGGCGCGCAAGTGGAGAATCTGAGTTACAGCTACGACGCGGACGGGCGGGTGACGGCGCTGGGCGGGAGCCTGGCGGCGGTCAATCTGCCGGCCAGCGCCAGCGGCGACGCCTTCAACGCCGACAACGGCATGACCGGCTTCAACGGCGCGGCGCTGATCTCGGTGCCAATTCAGCGGATGGCTTTGATTTTGCGCAGGTGGTCGAGTTCCTCCGGCGTGTAGCCGAACGCGGCGAGCGTCTCCGCGGTATGCTCGCCGACCAGCGGCGGCCGCGACGGCTGGCCGGGAGTCGCGCCGAGCTTGACCGCCAAGCCCGCCGTCTTGAATTCGCCGAGCGCCGGATGCGGCATCCGCAGCAACAATTCGCGCGCGGCGGCCTGCGGATGGTTGAACATCTCCTCGATCGTCAGAATCGGCCCGGACGGGATGCCGGCGTCGTTGAACCGATCGATCCAGTATTGCGCGGGATTATCCGTGAGCGCGGCGTTGATTTCGGCGGTGAGCGCGTCGCGATTCTTGAGGCGATGGCCAAGCTTGTCAAAGCGCGGATCGGCGGCCAACTCCGGCCGTCCGATGGTCTTGACGAAGGTGCGCCACATAGCTTCGTTACCCACCGCGATATTGAACGGCCGGTCGGAAGCCATATGGACGCCATGCGGCGACGACAGCGGATGGTGGTTGCCGGCTGGACCGGGCGTTTTGCCGGTGTCGAAGTAGATTCCCGCCGACCAGCTCAGGATGCTGACGATCGCCTCGAGCAATGAGGTTTCGACCTTCTGGCCGCGGCCGGTGCGATGGCGCGCTTCGAGCGCGAGCAGGATTCCCTGGGCGGCGAAGATGCCGCCGAGTAGATCGCAAATCGCAATGCCGACGCGCATCGGACCGCTTTCCTTGGTGCCCGTCACGCTCATCAGGCCGGAAAAGCCCTGCGCGATCTGGTCGAAGCCGGGATAATCGCGCATCGGACCGCTCGCCCCGAAGCCGGAAATTGAGCAGGCGATAATGCGCGGATTGCGCGCGGCGAGCGCCGCGTAGCCGAAGCCCAACGCCTCGATCACGCCCGGCCGGAAGTTGTCGATCACGACGTCGGCCGAATCGAGCATCCGGTGCAGGACGGCGCGGCCCTCGGCGGTCTTGGTCGAAATCTGCACGCTTTTTTTCGAGCGGTTGGTGCTGAGGAAGAAGTAGCTGTCCTTGCCGCTGTCGTCGCCCATCTCGCCGCGCGCGCCCTCGACCGGTTCGACCTTGAGGATTTCGGCGCCGTAATCTCCCAGAATCTGGGTGCAGAAGGGTCCGGCGAGATAGCGGGTGAAATCGATGACCTTGATTCCGCTGAGCGGGGGATTCTCGGGCATGGGCGACTCCTTAAGCGTGGGGCGCCCGGTCGCGACGGTGCGGGCCGGCGCCTGCGTCTGCGCATCTATCTACGGCGATTTATGCTGATTTCGCCGCCGCCGTCAAAGCCCGGCGTCCGGTGGCGAAGATCGATCCGCGGCCGTACCCGGTCAAGATGGAAGCGGCGCCCGCGCTGGCGCCGCGGCGGACGGTCGGGGCTGACTCAATCGCGAGGGGATCGACGTCGGGTCCGCGCGCGCCGAATCCTGATGCCGAAGGGACGAAGTTACAGCCGAAGGACCACTGTATCCGCTTGGCGAGCGTGCTAGAACGAGAGCGTGAGAGCACGAAAGGAAGCTTGCGCGCCGCGCCCGGCGGACGCCGCTTACGCCGGACGCGGGCGAGAATCCGCGTTGGCGGGATAGTCGGCGGGAGGTGGCGATGGCGCGCAAGCCGCCGGCGCTCAGGCCGGGAGACGTGGTGGGGGTGGTGGCGCCGTCGGCGGTGATCGAGCGCGGCTATCTGGAGGCCGGCGTCGGCGCGCTGGCGGCGATGGGCTATCGAGTGAAGGTTTCGGCGCACGCGCTGGATCGCGCGGGAATCATGGCGGGAACCGACGCGGTGCGGGCGGCGGAACTCAACGCTTTTTTCGCCGATTCGGAGGTGCGCGCGATTGTTGGCGCGCGCGGCGGCTACGGCGCGGGCCGTTTGCTGCCGCTGATCGATTTCGCCGCAATTGCGCGGACGCCCAAAATCTTTCTCGGCTTTTCAGATGCGACCTTTCTGCTTGCCGCGCTCGTCGAACGGGCGGGGATAATCGCGTTTCATGGTCCGATGGTGGCGATGGATTTCGCCCGTGGCCTCTCGCCGCGTTCGAGCGCGCATCTGCGGCGCCTGCTAAGCGGAGCGCCGGGCGGGTTCGAACTCGAAGCGGCGACGGCGCTTCGGCCGGGCGCGGCGACCGGCGAGTTAATCGGCGGCTGCCTTTCGGTGGTGGTCTCGACGCTCGGCACGCCGTATGCGCCGCGCTTCGCCGGCCGCATCCTGTTTTTGGAGGATACCGGCGAAAAGGCGTATAGAGTCGATCGGATGCTGGTGCAGCTCAGGCAGTCGGGCGCGTTGCGCGGGGTCGCCGGAATCGTCTTCGGCGCGATCCGGCCGGTCGGCGGCGACGAAGTCGAACGGATGCGAATCGCGGAGTTCGTCGCCGAGCAGACGCGCGACCTTGATTGTCCCGTGCTGTTCGGAATCGAGGCGGGACATGGTACTGAGAACCTGGCGCTGCCGCTCGGCGCGCCGGTTCGGCTCGAGGCCGGGGGGCGGCGGCTGATCTGCGATGAGACCGCCGTGAGCTAGGCGGGGCCGACGCGATCGAGCGGCTCCGCACGCGCAAAGGAGGGGCATGCCGTGAGTTGGCGCGAGGTCGAGCAGGCGTTCGCCGAGGCGATCGAAAAGGGCGTGATTCCTGGCGCCACACTGATTGTGCGGCACGGCGCGGATATCGCTTATCAAGGCGCCTTTGGCTTCCGCCAGCGCGAACCGGAGTCGGCGCCGATGCGGTTCGACACGGTTTTCGATCTGGCGTCGCTGACCAAGCCGCTGGCGACCGCGATCGCCGCGATGCTGCTGGTGAGCGAAGGGAAACTCAAACTGGACGAGCGGGTGACCCGCTATCTGCCGAATTTCGGCGTGCACGGCAAAGGCGCCGTCACCTTTCGCCAGTTGCTGGCCCATTGCTCGGGGCTGGCGGCATGGCGGCCGTTTTTCGAGCGCGTGGCCGAAATCGAACGGAGCGGCAGGGTGAATTTCATGGCGAGCCGCGGCGCGCGCGATTTCGTCTATGAGGAAATCCATCGGGAGCGGCCGGAAGCGCCGCCCGGCGCGCGGGCGATTTATTCGGACCTGAATTTTATGGTGCTGGGCGAGGCGATCGAGCAGATCGGCGGCGCGCCGCTCGACCAATTTTGCGCCAACCGGATTTTCCGGCCGCTCGGCTTGCGCGCGACCGGCTTTATCGATCTTGCGCTGGCGCGCGTGCGCCGGCTCGAACCGGTCGCCGGGATGTTCGCGGCGACCGGATTCTGCCCGCTGCGGCGGCGCATCCTGGACGGGGAAGTGGATGACGAGAACGCTTACGCGATGGGCGGCGTGGCCGGACATGCCGGACTGTTCGCGCCCGCCGCGGAAGTCGATCGGATCGCGGTCGAACTAATGACCGCGTGGGCGGGCCATTCGCGCTTCCTGCCGCAAAAAATCGTTCGCGAATTCTGGACGCGCGATCCGTCGGTGCGCGGCTCGACCTGGGCGCTCGGATGGGACACGCCGTCGCCCGAGTATTCCAGTTCGGGGCGGTTTTTTTCGCCCGCCGCCGTCGGCCATCTGGGATTCACCGGAACCTCTATATGGATCGAGCCGGAAGCCGAAATTGCGATCGTGTTGCTGACCAACCGGGTGCATCCGCGGCGCGACAACCAGGCGATTCGCGACTTCCGGCCGATGCTTCACGACCGCGTGATGGAAGCGCTCGAAGCCGCCGGCTAGACGGACGGGCGGCGCGCGCGCCAAAATCGACGAATTGATCGGCGCGCTCAAGCGCTTTCTGGCGGAACAATCATGGAACATAAATGCGGGACTCATTGGGAACCCGCCGGC
>DAHZDR010000503.1 GCA_027403435.1 Deltaproteobacteria bacterium | reverse complement strand
CTGACGCCGGCGGATCAGCGGACGGTGGTTGAATACGCGCTGGGCAATGTCGGCAAGCAATATGACCTGCGTAATCTGTTCGACCTCGCGCGTTACTTCCTGCCGGTCAGCATGGTGCCCGCGCGGCTGCGGCGTCAGGCGCTGGAATTCGGCAGCACCAATCCGACGCGGCTGATCTGCTCGAGCCTGATTGCCGAGAGCTTCGCGCGGGTGCGCTTTCCGATCGTCCCGCTGCTTGAGCCGCTGCCGCCGGATTTCGTGGCGCCGCGGCCCCGCCTGGCCTTCGGCTTGACTTGGCGGCGGGGCGGCGGGGGAACGCCACAGGGGCTGATGCGGCGGGTGGCGTCCACGCTGATTACGCCGCGGGATTTCGACCTGTCGCCGTACTTCGCAATCGTTAAGTTCAACGTGATCGAAGGCTCGCGGTTCGATTATCATAAGCTGTTGTGGGTCGAGGAAGCGCCGTCGGCGGCGGAGCCGGAGGAGGCGGAAAAGAGCGCCTGACGGGCGGTTTGGCGCGGCGTGCGGATTGAGCTAACGTCTAGCGGGCGCGCGCGTGCGGCGCGGAACCGTCCCCGGGCGAAGGAGCGGAAGTTGGCACAGCAAGAGGAACATGGCGCGAACCGGCGCGAATCGCTGGAGAAGACGATCGCCAAAATTCTGCATCGTTACTGCAATTTCGGCTGGGCCAATTACTATATTCCAGGCGAGAAATTTCCGAGCCTGATCGAGGAGCTGGTCGAGGTTGCGAGCCCGGCGGGGCAGGCCGGCCACGAGGATTTGGTGCGGTTTTTCCTGCGCACCGGAAATATCGCTTCGGCCCAGGATCGCGCGATCAAGCTCGAAGAGGAATTCGCGGTTTATCGCAAGGGTTGAGCGGCCGGCGCGCCGCCCGGTCCGTGATCGGCGGCCTGCGCGCGTCGCCGGCCGGCGCGTGCTAAAATCAAATCACGAGGAAATCCGCAAATGGCGATTAAGCAGGTCGAACCGCCGGGGGCGTACGATACGCTGCGCGCGAATCCCGGCGCGATTTATCTGGACGTAAGGACCGAAGGCGAATTCGCCGCCGGCCATCCGGAGGGCGCACTTAACGTGCCGGTGGTGTTTATCAAGGGACCGGGCCAGATGGAGCCGAATCCCGAATTCGCGGCGGTGGTCGAAAAGGTGATTCCGAAGGGCGCGAAACTGATCGTCGGATGCATGGCGGGAGGACGCTCGCAGCGCGCCTGCGAAATCCTTGAGGAGCGCGGCTATTCCGACCTGAGCAACGTGCGCGGCGGTTTCGGCGGCGCGCGCGACGCGGCCGGCGCGGTCGTGGTCGCGGGATGGCGCGACGCGGGACTGCCGGTGAGCGACGCGCTTGGCGATTGCTCCTACGCCGCCTTGCGCGCCAGGGCGGGCGGCTGATGGCGATCCGGCTCACGCGGATTTACACGCGTTCCGGCGATCAGGGCCTGACCGGGCTGGTCGGCGGCGAGCGCGTGCCCAAGGAGAGCGACCGGCTGGAGGCTTACGGCACGATCGATGAGCTGAATTCGATCGTCGGTATCGTGCGCACCTATCTTCCGGATTATCGCGAACGGCTGGGCGACGATTTCGGCTGGTACTCCGAAATGCTGCGGCGCGTCCAGAACGAGCTGTTCGACGTCGGCAGCGAACTGGCGACGCCCGCGAGCGCCGCGTATCCGGAGATGCATCGGATGGGCGCGGGCGAGATTGAAGCGCTCGAGCGCGAGATGGACCGGATGCAGGAGGCGCTGGAACCGCTCAAGTCCTTCACGCTGCCCGGCGGCGGCGCGCTCAACGCGTTTTTGCATCAGGCGCGCACGGTATGCCGGCGGGCGGAGCGCGTGGGATGGCGGCTCAGCCGCGCGGAGCCGGTGAACGAGCATCTGCTGAAGTACGTCAATCGCCTGAGCGACCATCTGTTCGTGCAATCGCGATGGGTGGCGAAGCGGCTGGGCGAAGCGGAATTCCTGTGGGATCGCGGTTTGCGGATCGATCCGCGCGCGGCGCGCGCGGCGCGGCGGAAGTCGGCCGCGGACGGCGACGCGGAGACGGGCGGAAAATCCTGAGCGCGGTGCGGAGTGGTTAAGGCGATGGCGCAAAAGATTCATTTGCGGCAGGCGCAGCTCGGACCGATGGCGAATTTTGTCTATTTGATCGGCGATCCGGAGACGCGCAAGGCGGCGGTGGTCGATCCGGCGTGGGATGTCGATGCGATACTCAATCTGGCGCGGAGCGACGGCTACGAAATCGACAAGATACTGATTACCCATTATCATCCGGACCATCTGGGCGGAGCGCTGATGGGCCATAATATCCAGGGCGCGGCCGAACTGATC
>DAHZDR010000499.1 GCA_027403435.1 Deltaproteobacteria bacterium | reverse complement strand
CGGCGGGGCGACGCGCGCGGATCAGGCGAGATCGCAGCGGAAGATGGCGATGCGGGCGATGCGGGCGGTTTCGTAGCCGCGCCATTTGGCGGCGGCGATTTTGGCGGGCGCGACACGGCGGAAACGGGCGCGGCCGAAACGCAGGCGGCCAAAGAAGCGCGCGGCGCGTTCCTCGGAAGTGCAGGCGAAAACGTAGTTCAGGCGGCGCTGGCGCGCCTCCGCGACGACCTCGCGCAGGAGTTCGGTGGCGACGCCTTCGCCGAGGAAGCGGGTGAGGGTATAGAGCGCGGTAATTTCGCCGGCGCGTTCGCGGCGATAAGGCTCGGTGAGCAGGGCGCAGATGCCGGCCAGATGCTCGTCGCCGACGCGATAGCCGAAGCATGAGGGCAGCAGCGCGGCGATTTCGGGGTCGCCGCGAGGCAGCAGATAACCCTCGGTCTGGCCGCGGCGGATCAGCGCCTCGACCTCCTCGAAATCATCGATCGAAATTTGGCGGACGTTGGCGTAACGCTGTTCGGTCAGCAGGGTGCCGCTGCCGAGGAAACTGAACAGCTCCTCGTAAACGCCGCGCGGGTTGGTCAGATTGACCGAGGCGACGCCGTCGCGCAGGGCGCGGCGGGCGGCGCGGATGGTCGCGCGGCGCAGTGGGTTCGGTTCGCGGCTGAGCGCGCGGCGAATCCGGCGCAGATCGACGAAGGAATCGATTTCGCCGGCTTTGTCGCGCAGGCCGCCGCCCCGCTCGAGCATCAGCAGCTTAAAGACGCGCAGGCGGCTGGCTAGTTCCTGGGCGAAGATCACGAAGTCGCCGGGATCGCCGGTTTCGGCGGCGGCGGCGACGATCGAGCCGGCGCGCAGGCTTTGCCAAATTTGCGCGACGGCGGAATCGGGCGGATAGGGGCGGCGGCGCCGGCCGATGGCGGGATTGAAGGTCGCCGGCGCCGCCGCGAGCATCCGGCCAAGCCGTTTGACCAGGCGCGGCAGGGCGCTGGCCGAAACGATGACGATGCAGCGCGTCTGGTTGCGGAGCAGTTCACGCAGCGTTTTGACCAGGGAGTCGAGTTCGCTCAGGCGTTCGCCACTGGGCGGAATCAGGGCGAAGAGCAGGCTCTTGCCGTAAAACTCTTCGAGGTAGAAGGTTTTTTCAGTGAACTGCGGCGGGCGCGAGGCGGCCGGCGGCGAAAGTTCGCGTTCGTTCAACGGCGCGATCCGATCGTCATGCGGAGCGGCGCACGCGGGCGCGACTTGCGCGCGGCGCGGGGGGCGCGGCGGCGGCGGTCGCGGGACGAGACGACGTTCAATGGCGGCGCGCCGGACGAATCAGTTCTTGGCCGCCGCGCCGAACACGGCGGCCAGCGGACGGATCGCCGCGGCCGCGGCGGGAATATTCAGCGGCGGGCTGGGCGGACGGGACAGGGCGATTTCGCTAATCGTGGCGTGCGAAAAAATATCGAGCAGCATGCGCTGGCCCTCCTCCCATACGCGGAACATCCGGCAGGTCGGCTGCAGACTGCATTGCGGGACGCCCTCGACGCATAAGTTGAGCGCGATCGGACCTTCGACCGCCTCGATCACGTCGCGGAAGGAGATGGTCTCGGGCGGGCGGGCGAGCTGATAGCCGCCGCCCGGACCGCGGCGCGCGCGCACCAGCCCGCGGCGCATCAGGTCGCGAATCACCTTTTCCAGATAGTACTTGGGAATCTGCTCGTGGCGGGCGATTTCGGAACCGCGCGCGACGCCCTCGGGATTATCCGCCAGATGAATCATGGCGCGCAGGGCGTATTCGATTTTGCGCGGAATCCGCATCAGGCTCATAACGCGTCTCCAAGCGCCGCGGCGGTCGCGGCGGCGCGTTTGCGGCCGTTGGCGGAAGCCGGTCCGAGCATCCGCTCGACATACTTGACCAGCATATCGCTTTCGACGTTGACCCGATCGCCCGGCCCTTTGCGGCCGAGCGTGGTCAGCTTCAGCGTATGGGGAATCAGGGCGGCCGAAAACCGCCGGCCGCGAATAGCGAAGACGGTCAGGCTCACCCCGTCGAGCGTGATCGAGCCCTTTTCGACCAGGTAGCGCGCGGCGGCGGCCGGAACCTCGAAGGCGTAAAGGCGCGAAGCGCCTTCGGGCGTGATCGAAACGATGCGGCCGACGCCGTCCACGTGGCCGGAGACCAGATGGCCGCCGATGAGTTTGCCCAGCGTCAGGCAGCGTTCGAGGTTGACGCGATCGCCGGGCTGGAGGTCGCCGAGCACGGTGCGGCGCAGCGACTCCGCCGAAACGTCCACCATGATCGCGCCCTTGCGTTTGGCGGTGACGGTCATGCAGGCGCCATTGATCGCAATCGATTCGCCAAGCTTGACGCGCGCGAGCGGGAGCGCGGTGCGAATCGTCAGGACCGCGCCCGCGGGCGAACCTTTGACGGCGGCGACCGTGCCGAGATCTTCGATAATTCCGGTAAACATAACGCGTTTGGGGCGGCGAATATTCCAGAAAAATCATACTTATTGCGCGTGGGAATCGCAACCCTGCGGCGTCCGAAGGCGCGCTTGAAGCGGGCGGCGCGTGACGCGATACTTTCTGGGATGAAGCGGCGAAGAGTTGCCTGTCATGCGCGCCGGCGCGGCGGGGGCGGGCCGCGATGAACGCGGGGCGCCGGCTGTGGCTGATGGCGGCGCTGACCGCGGCGACAATCGCGGGCGGCGCCGCGCTGGCGTGGCTGCTGAACCCCTATGGCGCCACGTCCAGCCGCCTCATCAATCCAATCTTCCGCAGAATCAAGTACGACCGGCTCGGCACGCCCTATTTGCTGCGCGCGGCGCGGCCCGAGACGGTGCTGGTCGGCAGTTCGCGCGTGCAGATCGGCATGCGGATCGAGCAAGGCGAACGCGACGGCGTGCTGAACGCGGCGATCCAGGCGGCGACGATCGCGCAACTCGAGGAAATCATCGACGTGGCCCTGCTCAATCCGCGCCTGAAGCGGATCGTCTGGGGGGTGGATTTCTTCGCTTTCAACTCGATCTGGGACGCGCGCGATCCGAATTTTGACGCGCGGATCGCCGATCGTCCGCGCGCCCGGATCGAGGACACGCTGCTCAGCCTCGACGCGCTGGGCGACGGTTTCGACATGCTCAAGCTGGCGCTCAGGGGGCGCGCGCGCCTGCGGCCGATAGTGGCCACGCCCGTACCGTGGCCGAGGGCGCTGATTTGCCGCGAATACGTGATCGAGCGCAACGACGGCCTCGATCAGTCGCCGCCCGCGCCGATCGCGGCACAACTGGACCAGATGATCCATCTTTACGATCCCTATACGTTCTCGCCGCTGACGCTGGCGCGCTTCCGGCGCGTCGTCGCCAAAATCCGCGCGCGCAAGGTCGATCTGATTTTGTTCGTGCCGCCGATGAGCGAGTACGAGCTCGAGTTGATCCGGCAGACGGGGGACTGGGGGCGCTTCGAACGTTTCAAGCGCGCGCTTGCCGCCACCTCGCCCTTTATCGATTTCGCCGCGTACAACGCGATGGCGCCGCGGGACGAATTCTATTTGCAGGTGATCCATTTCAAGCCGGACGCCGGCTTTCAGATCCTGCGCCTGATGCTCGGGATGCCGGCGACGGCGTGCGGCGCGGACGCGCGCGCGGTGAGCGCGAGCGCGATTGCGGTCACCGCCGG
>DAHZDR010000485.1 GCA_027403435.1 Deltaproteobacteria bacterium | reverse complement strand
CTCGACACCGTCGTCGGCGAACGCGGCATGTCGCTCTCGGGCGGCCAGAAACAGCGCGTCACGATCGCGCGCCTGCTGACCTATAATCCGCGCGTCGTGGTGCTCGACGACGCGCTCGCGAGCGTCGATACCGAAACCGAGCAGGCGGTGCTCCAGAACCTCGGCGAATCCGTGCGCGGCCGGACCACGATCGTCGTCGCCCATCGCGCCTCGACGGTGCGCGACGCGGATGAAATCGTCGTGCTCGACCACGGGCGGATCGCGGAGCGCGGCGCGCACGAACAACTGATGGCGCGGCGCGGATTGTATGCCGAATTGTTCCGCCGCCAACTGCTCGAGGAGGAGCTGGCCCGCTACTAGCCGCGATGCAGGTCGAAGCGGAAGAAAAGGTCGAAAAGGTTTACGATACGCGGCTGCTGCGTTTCGTCTGGTCCTTCGTGCGGCCCTACCGGCGGCGGTTCTGGCTGTCGGTGGCGCTGATGCCGCTCAATTCGATTTTCGCGCTGCTGCAGCCCTATCTGATCAAGATTACGATCGATCTGTATCTCGCGCGCCGCCACGTCGCGCCGCCCAAATGGATCGCGCCCGCGCTGAACGCCGCCGGCCGTCACGGGATGCTCGCGATGGGCGCCTTTTACCTGGCCTTGCTGGCCGGCGAATTCGCCACCTTTTACGGCCAGTATTACCTGACCATGATGGTTGCGCAGTACAGCCTGTCCGACCTCAGGCGCGCGCTATTCACGCATATCGAGCGGCTGCCGATGGCGTTTTTCGATCGCACGCCGGTCGGCCGGCTGGTCAGCCGGATGACCACCGACATCGACGCCATCAGCGAGATGTTCAGCGCCGGCTCACTCACGCTCTTCGTTGATTTGCTCACGCTCGGCGGCATCGTCGGGATTCTGTTCTGGCTGAACGCCCATCTGGCGCTGTGGGCGCTGTGCGCGATTCCGCCGCTGCTGTTGATCATCAACTTTTTCCGCGTCCGCTCGCGCGCCGTCTATCGCGAAATCCGCGAACGGTTCGCCGCGCTCAACGCCTATCTTTCGGAGGCGCTGAGCGGCATGGCCGTGATTCAGCTTTTCACCCGCGAACGCGAGAGCCGCCGCGAATTCGATCAGCTCAATGTCCAGAGCCGCGACGCGCAGATGATGGCGAACGTGTACGAGGCGGGCCAGTTCTCGGCGGTCGAGGCGCTAAGCTCCTTCACCGTCGCGATCATCCTGTGGATCGGCGGCGGCGCGGCCATCCATCGCCTGATCGGCCTGGGCACGCTGGTCGCCTTTATCCAGTACGCGCAGATGTTCTTCACTCCCCTGCGCGACGTGTCGTCGAAATACACCACGCTGCAATCGGCGCTCGCCGCGCTGGAACGGCTGGAAGCCCTGATGGAAACGCCGGAAACCATCGCCAGTCCGGCCGCGCCGCGCGTGCCGGCCGCCGGCCGCGGCGAGATCGTCTTCGACCGCGTAAGTTTCGAATACCGGGCGGGCGAGCCGGTGCTGCGCGACCTGAGCTTCCGCGTCGCGCCGGGAGACAAAATCGCGATCGTCGGTCCGACCGGCTCCGGCAAAACCACCATCATCAAGCTGCTGAACAGATTTTACGACGTGACTTCAGGACGCATCCTGGTGGACGGCGTCGACGTCCGCGACTGGGATCTGACGGCGCTGCGCCGCGCGATCGGCCTGGTCCAGCAGGACGTTTTTCTCTTCGCCGGCGATATTCTCGAAAACGTCCGCCTCAGCCGCGCCGAGCTTTCGGAAGAAGCCGTGACCGCGGCGTTGCGCCGCGCGCAGGCGATGCCCTTTGTCGAGCGGTTGCCAGCGGGCTTGCGCGAGGAAATCCGCGAGCGCGGCGCCAACCTCTCGTCCGGCCAGCGCCAGTTGTTGTCCTTCGCCCGCGCGCTCGCCTACGATCCGCGCGTGCTCGTGATGGACGAGGCGACTTCGAGCGTCGATAGCGAAACCGAACGCCTCATCCAGATTGCCCTCGGCGAACTGCTCGCCGGCCGCACCGCGCTGGTCATCGCGCATCGCCTTTCGACGATCGAAAAGGCCGATCGCATTCTGGTGCTCAGCAACGGCGTGCTGCGCGAGAGCGGCACGCATCAGGAGTTGCTGCGGCGTCCGGGGCTGTATCGCAGGCTGTTCGAACTTCAATACTCCCCCGCCGGCGCCGATTCGCGGACGGCCGCGGACTGAGCCATCCGCGCTTGAGCATGCGTTCAGGAAACGTTGGCCGATGGTACCGGCGCCTCGCCGCGTGCGCGCTGGCGCTGGGCCTGGCGGGATGCGACGCCGGCTATATTTCGCGCGCCGCGTACGAGGAAACGCGGCTGCTGTGGAATCGCCAGCCGATCGCCGCGGTGCTCAAAAAAAAGGATTTGCCGGCCGGGATTCGCGCGCGGCTCGAAACCGTCCTCGCGATGCGCGGCTTCGCCGCGGATCGACTCGGCCTCAACGTCGGCGGCGCGTATCGCACCGTCACCAACGTCGATTCCAGGGCGATCGTCTGGGTCGTGATGGCGGCGCCGCGCAATTCCCTTGAACCGCACACCTGGTGGTTCCCAATCGTCGGCAACGTTCCGTATCGCGGATATTTCAGCCACGCCGACGCCAACGCCGAAGCCGCCCGGCTCGAAGCGCGCGGCCTCGATACTTACGTCCGTCCAGCGGTCGCCTTTTCCAGCCTCGGCTTCTTCAACGATCCGCTGCTGTCGAATCTGCTCGGACTCCATCGCGTTGAACTGGCCGGCGTGATCGCCCACGAGTTGTTCCATCGCACCTATTTTCTCGCCAGCGACGTGATGTTCGACGAATCGGCGGCCACCTTCGTCGGCGGCCGCGGCGCGATCGCGTTCTACTCCGCCACCGAAGGTCCGCACAGCGCCGACGCCGAAGCCGCCCGCGGAATTTACGCGAGCGATCTAAAATTTTCGCGCTTTCTGCTGCATGAGCAGGCGCGCCTGCTGCGCCTTTATCAGAGCGGCCTGCCGGAAAGCGAAATCCTCAGGCGGCGCCAGCCGATCTTCGCCGCAATCGCCGCCGATTACGGCCAACTCAAGCCAACGCTATCCGGCCTCGAACGTTTCGATCTGGATAAGGAAAAAATCAACAACGCGGTCTTGCTGAGCTACCTGCTCTACTTCCACGATCTGCGCAATTTCGCCGCGCTGTATAGGATTAACCATCGCGACCCGCGCGCGACCATTCAGCGCATCATCGAACTGGCCAAGGGATCGCCGGACGACCCCTTCGGCGCGATCTGGCGCGCCAGCCGCAACGCGCCGCCGCGGGCCAGTCACAATGATCCGAGCATCGCGCCGATTGCCGATTCCAGTTCCGGTTCGCAGCCGCCGAAGAAATGATCGGCGCCGGCGATTATCCGCAGTTGTCCGCGTCCGCCCAGCTTCTCATGTAACGCTTTAAGTTTGGCCTCCGGACAATAACCGTCCTGATCGCCCGCAACCAGCCACACCGGGCCGGAGAAACGCTCCAACCCGGACGCGTCCGCCATCCCGATCGGCAAGGCGACGAGCAGCAGCGCCGCCAAAGCGGGGATCTTCGGCGCCGCCGCCAACGCCGCCATCGCGCCGAACGAATAACCCGCCAGCACCGCTCCGCCCGGCGCCACTTCCGGCTGCGCCGTCAGCCATTTGACCGCGGCCGCCGCGTCGTCGGCCTCGCCGCGTCCGCCGTCATGTTCGCCCGCGCTTTGTCCGACGCCGCGAAAATTGAACCGCAGCGTCGCCCAGCCTTGCGACCACATCGCCGCAAGCGCCGCCTCCACGACATTGTTGTACATCGTGCCGCCATAGAGCGGATGGGGATGGCAAACCACGCCGCCGCGCGCGCCGGAGACGCCCGCCGGCGCATACCGCCCTTCAAGCGTCAGCCCATCGGAAGTAAAGGTTACCGGCCGCTCACGCATCGCGAATTCTCCTGAACTTCAAGTATTACTTTCATAGCTGAAGCGGCCCGCGCCGACAACGACTATCCCGCCCCTGCCATACCATGGGCGGCGGTTATGACGGAACCCGGCGTCTCGCCCGCCCCTCGCCGCCGACCGTGACGAAATCGCCATGCTCGAAGCCGCGACTTTCTTGCCCGGCGGTTTGGCGCAACCGCTCGCGAAAGGTTAGGCTCGAAGCATGACCGCTGACGGCAAATTTCTCAGACTCGACGCTGAACTTTACGACTATCTGATCAATCATGGCCATAACGGCGATCCGCTCCTGCGCGA
>DAHZDR010000480.1 GCA_027403435.1 Deltaproteobacteria bacterium | reverse complement strand
CGCCGGCGCCGGATGGGCGGCGGGATACGCCTTCGCGGGCATGACGATGGCCTACGCGGTGGTTTTTCTGGCCGACAATTTCCTTTGGCCCGAGGCGGCTGAGCGCGCGCTGCTGGAATCGCTGGCCGACCGCTTCGAGCGCAAACGGCGGCGCCTGGAAGCCGCCGCGCTTGCCTGTTTCGCGCCCGCGGCCGCCGCCGCGCTCAGACCGCCGCCGGTCTATACCCTGCTCGCAACCCATCTGGGACTGCTCAAAAAAGTCGATCGCGAGCAGCCCGACCCGCGGCGGCGGCAAATCGCGCTGGCGGCGGTGACGCAGGGCGAACAAATCCATCATGCGGTTGAGGTGCTGGCCTATCTGTCGCGCGAGCCGATCGGCGGGATTCGGCGCGCGGCGGTCCGCACGGAGCTCGAGGCCGCGCTAGCGGCGGCCGCGGCGGCGCTCGGCGAACTGGCCGATCGGATGCGCGCGGGACTCGCCGGCGCCGCGCCCATCGCCGCGACGATCGCGCTTGAGGCCGCGCTGGCGCGGCTGGACGCCCGGATTGCGGCGCTGGACGCCGCGGGCTGGCCTGGCGGCGACTTCGCGGAAGCCGCGAACCTGGCGGCCTTCGTCGCGGAATTGCATTGGATGGCGCGTTTGCTGGCGCGCCGGCTCGAACGGACCATGCCGGCGCCCGGCGCCGGGTCCGCGCCCGCGGCGAGCGGCGTCGGAGCGGGGCGGATTTTCGCGCCCATCGGCCTGCCGCGCAATCCGCAAGCGATGCGCCACGCGATCAAAATCGGACTGGCGGTGACGATCGCCTTCGTCGTCGGCCTGACCGCCGGGCGCGGCGAGCTTTCGGTGATGATCTGGAGCGTGCTGACGGTCGGCCCGCCGACTTACGGCGCGCAGGTCCGCAAGATGATCCTGCGGCTGGCGGGCGGAATCGTCGGCGGACTACTGGCGATCCCGGCCATCCTGATGCTTGCGCCGAACTCGGTCAGCGTTGGCGCCTATATGATCGCGATTTTTGCCGTGCTGCTGATGACCGCCTACCTCGCCACCAGCACCAGCCGAATCAGCTATGCCGGCGTGCAGGGCGGCATTTCCTTCATGATCGCGATCGTCTCGCTGGCGCCGAGCGTCGCGGTGACGGAGCCGCTCTGGCGGGTCTGGGGAATCGCGTTGGGGCTGATTATCACCACCGGGGTGTTCCTGACGCTGTGGCCGGAATATGCCGGCGACGCGCTGATGGCCAGCCTGCCAGAGTATCTGGACGCGGCGCTCGAATTGGCGCCCGCGGCGGATGCCCCCGCGCCCGCGCCGGCGCGGGTCGCGGCGATTCAGATGGCGCTCGCGCGGACGCATGCGCGGATGCTCGCGATCGCGGAGGACGCCCGGCTCGAAGGCGCGCGCTCCGGAATCGACCATCGCGCGGTAATCGACGCCTCCAGCGCGCTGCTGCGGATCGGCTATCGCGCGGGGGAAGTGTTGATGGCGCGGGTCGCGGAGCGCGCGGCGGAAATCCTTCGGCCGCCGGAGGCGCTCGCCGCGC
>DAHZDR010000477.1 GCA_027403435.1 Deltaproteobacteria bacterium | reverse complement strand
GGCGGCGGTTCGAGCAGTGGCTCGTCGAATCCGTTGAAGGGCCTGTTTCCCTGATTCGGCGGCGGCGCCGGACAAAGCGGGTTGCCGATCCGCGCCGGTTCGGGCGCCGCGGGGCTTATCCGCCGATTTGCACGATCGTCGCGCCGGCGCCGCCGTCGCGCGGATCGGCCGGGCGAAAGGCGGCGCAATAGGGCGACCCGCCCAGATAATCATGGACCGCCTTTTTGAGCGCGCCCGAGCCGATGCCGTGGATGATGCGGACTTCGGCGTGATTGGCGAGATAGGCTTGATCGAGAAAGGCCTCGAGCTGGCGGAGCGCTTCGCCGGTGCGCATCCCGATCAGATTGAGTTCGCCGCGGGCGTCGTCCGGGGCCGCGCTGACGGTGACGCGCGGCTCGCGCGCCGGCGCGGGCGCCGGACGGGCGCGCCGCAGCCGCTCGCGGGCGACCTCGATCCGCAGGCCGCCGCGACCGACGACCGCGCGCTGCTCGTCGAGGGCCAGCAGTTCGCCGCGGATTTCGCCGAGTTCGACCTGGTCGCCGACCTTGAGCGTGGCGTCGTCGGCCACAGGCGCGTCGTTGCTGGGCGCGAGCGTGGCGATTTTTTCCGCGGCGGCGCCGATTGCGCGGCTGAGATCGCGGCGGGTTTTGGTTCCGGACCTGATTTCGGCGAGCGCCGCGGCGCCTTCGCGCCGGAGTTCCGCGATTACGCCGGCGCCTTCGGCGCGAAGCCGATCGCGTTCGGCCTGGGCGCGCTCGCGCAGCCGCTCGGCGTCGGCGCGCGCTTCGTTTTCGCGTTGCGCGAGTTCGCGTTCGCGCGCGCTCAGCCGTTCGCTTTGGGCGCGCATCCGGGCGCGTTCTTCCTCGAGCCGGCGCAGCGTCTCGGCCAGTTCGGCGCTGCCGGCCGGGAGCGCGGCCGCGGCGGCGTCCACGATCGCGGCGGGCATCCCGAGGCGCCGCGCGATCGCCAGACCGTAGCTCTGGCCGATGGTATGCGGCTTGAGGCGATAGAGCGGCGCGAGCCGCTCGGCGTCGAAATCGACGGCGGCGGCGTCGTAACCGGCGCGCGAATAAGCGTGGAGTTTGACGGCGGTGGAATGGGTGGCGACGGCGACCAGGCAGTCATGCGCCGCCAGATAGTCCATCAGGGCGACCGCCAGCGCGGCGCCCTCGATCGGATCGGTGCCGCCGCCGGGTTCGTCGAGAATCACCAAGGCGGGCGCGCGCAGGGAACCGATAATCCCGGCAAGATTGACGATATGCGCGGCGAAGCTGGAGAGGCTTGCGGCGATCGACTGTTCGTCGCCGATATCGGCGAAGACGCCGCGAAACACCGCGATGCGGCTCGGCTCCGCCGTTGGCGGCAGCAGGCCCGCCTGCGCCATCAGGGCGAATAATCCAAGCGTTTTCAGCGCCACGGTCTTGCCGCCGGTGTTGGGGCCGGAAATCACGAGGCCGCGCTGGCCGGGCGCGATGCGCAGGTCGATGGGCACGACCTCGCGGCCGGCGGCGGTCAGCAGCGGATGGCGCGCGGCGGCGAAATCGATGCCGCCGTCGGTGGCGATTTCGGGTTCGGCGCCGCCGAAGCGTTCGGCGAAAATCGCGCGGGCGTTAAGCGCGTCGAGTTCGACCAGCGCCTGGTAAGTGAGTTCGAGTTCGGCCAGATAACCGCGCACCATCGCGGTCAGCCGCATCAGCAGCCGAAATTCCTCGGTCTCGGCCTCGCGATCGAGCATCATCAGGCGTTTATTGAGTGCGACCGCCCAAAGCGGTTCGACGAACAGGGTTTCGCCGGAGACCGAACGGTCCTGCACGATCCCGGCAAGGCGTTCGGCGTAATTGAGTTTGAGCGGCAATACAAAGCGGCGGTTGCGGACCGTCACGAGGTGGTCGGAGACGATCGGATCCATCCCGGCGGCGTTGAGCGAACGGGCGAGGCGGGTTTCAAGTTCGAGCCGTTCGTCGCGCAGGCGGGTGCGGATACGCTTGAGTTCGGGCGAGGCGTCGTCGTGCAGGCCGCCGTCGTCGGCGAGCGCCCGGAGCATCGCGTCGGCCAGCTCTTTGGGCGCGACCAGATTGCTGACGATGGCGGCGAGCCGCGGCCGGGTTTCGACCCGCGAGCGCATAAAGGCCTCGGCGGTGCGCGCGGCCAGCACGAAATCGCGGATGCGGACCAGCGAGGCGCCGTTGAGCACGGCGTCTTCAGGCGCGGCGCCGAGCAGATGGGGCCGCTGGTCGTCGAATTCGTCGATCGGGACCGCGCCGGAATGGGCGCGCAAGTTGACCATCTCGGCGGTCGCGCGCAGGCGGTCGCGGACCGTGGCGGGATCGCCCGAGGGCCGCAGCGCGTCGAGCGCGCGGCGAGCCGGTTCCGCAACCGCGAAGCCGCGGACCAGCGCGATTACCTTGTCGAATTCAAGCGCCTTAAGATCACGTTCACGCATCGTAAAAACCATGCGCGCGCGGCGCGCGGATGGCAATCGGAGAGATCGGGGCGGCTTTGCCGCGCGCGGCGCGGAGCCTATAAAAGTAATCGCGGCGCGGCGGCGAATTGCGTAACGGCCGCGCGAGGTGAGCGGGCATGGAACGAATCGAATCGCGAATCGATCCCCATAGCGAGGACTTCCGGCGTAATCGCGAGGCGACGGCGGCGCAATGCGATCGGCTGCGGGCGGAAATCGAGCGAATCCGGCAGGGCGGTCCGGAAACCGCGCGCCGCCGCCACGTCGAGCGCGGGAAACTGCTGGTGCGCGATCGGATCGCGCGGCTGCTCGACCGCGGCAGTCCGTTCCTTGAACTGTCGGCGCTGGCGGCCCACGGAATGTACGGCGACGAAGCTCCCGCGGCGAGTATCGTGACCGGAATCGGCCGGATTCAGGGGCGCGAGGCGGTGATTATCGCCAACGACGCGACGGTCAAGGGCGGCACCTATTATCCGATCACCGTAAAGAAGCATCTGCGGGCGCAGGAGATTGCGTTCGAGAACCGGATGCCGTGCGTTTACCTGGTGGATTCGGGCGGCGCGTTCCTGCCGCTGCAATCGGAGGTGTTTCCCGACCGCGAGCATTTCGGGCGGATTTTCTACAATATGGCGCGGATGTCGGCGGCGGGAATCGCGCAGGTGGCGGCGGTGATGGGGTCGTGCACCGCTGGCGGCGCCTACGTTCCCGCGATGGCCGACGAAAGCATTATCGTGCGCGGGCAAGGCACGATTTTCCTCGCCGGGCCGCCGCTGGTGCGCGCGGCGACGGGCGAGATCGTCACGGCGGAGGAGCTGGGCGGCGGCGATGTCCATACGCGGCTTTCCGGCGTCAGCGACCATCTGGCGGACGACGACCAGCACGCGCTGGAAATCGCGCGCGCGATCTTCGCGAACCTGGGACCGCGCGCGGCGGGCGATTCGCCGCCGCCCGACGAGTCCGAGGATCCCTACTACGATCCCGCCGAACTGTACGGCATTATCTCGTCCGATCCGCGCAAGCCCTACGAAGTGCGCGAGGTGATCGCGCGGCTGGTCGATGGCAGCCGGATGCATGAATTCAAGGCGCGTTACGGCGTGACGCTGGTGTGCGGCTTCGCGCGGATGCATGGCTATCCGGTCGGAATCGTCGCCAACAACGGCGTGTTGTTCAGCGAATCGGCGCTGAAGGCGACGCACTTTATCGAGTTGTGCTGCGCGCGGCGGATTCCGCTGGTCTTTCTGCAGAACATCACGGGCTTTATCGTCGGCAAACGTTACGAGCAGGGCGGAATCGCGAAAGACGGGGCCAAGATGGTCAACGCGGTCGCGAACGCGCAGGTGCCGAAATTCACGGTGGTCATCGGCGCCTCCAACGGCGCGGGAAATTACGGGATGTGCGGGCGGGCTTATTCGCCGCGCCTGATGTTCATGTGGCCGAACGCGCGCATCTCGGTGATGGGCGGCGAACAGGCGGCAAATACGCTGTTAACGGTGAAGCTCGACCAGCTCGCGCGTGGAGGCGGCGCGATGACGCCGGAGGAACAGGCCGAGTTCATGCGGCCAACGCGCGAAAAATACGATTACGAATCGAGTTGTTATTACGCCAGCGCGCGGCTGTGGGACGACGGCGTGCTCGATCCGCTGGAGACGCGGGCGGCGCTGGCGCTCGGCATCGCGGCGTCGCTCAACGCGGGCATTCCGGCGCCGTCGGGCTTCGGCGTCTTTCGGATGTGAGCGCGATTATGGATGCGCCAGCGAATCGGCCCGCAGTCGCGCTGCTTTTTCCGGGGCAGTATCGCGCGGCGGCGGCGACGCTCGGCCGCGCCTTCGTTAACGATCCGCTGCTGATGGCGATCGCCGGCGCCGCGCCCGAGGAGTCGGAACGCGCGCGCCGGATGGCGGGTTTGTTCGGCGTGATGCTCGCCGAGCAGCGCCGTCACGGCCAGCCGGTCGTGGGCGTGTTGGATAACGGCGTGGTCGCCGGCGCCGCGATTATCGAGCAGGTCGAGCAGGCTTCGTCGAGCCTCGGCACGGTGCTGAGCGGAATCACGCTGCTGCCCGCGCTGCTCGGCGCGATTGGCTTCGACGGCGTGCGCCGCGCGATCGCCGCGCTCGATACGCTGCTGCGCCATCGTCCGCCCGAGCCTCATCTATATCTCAACGTGCTCGGCGTCGATCCGGCGTTGCAGCGGCGTCATTTTGGCGCCGCGATTCTCGATTACCTGCGCGCGCAGGCGCGCCAGCGTCCCGATCTCGCCGGCGTCTATCTGGAAACCGCGACCGCGGCCAACGTCGCGTATTACACGCGCTTCGGCTATCGCGTGATCGGCGAGTTCGCGCCGATCGGCGTCCGGATGTGGCGCATGATGCAGCCGCGCGCGGCTTGACCAGCGATCGGCCGCCCACCGCGAAGTTGGCGCGGGCGGCGCCGATCGCGCGCCCGAATCGCGATCCATGACGCAGGCGCCGACGAACGCATGGCGCGCGGCGATCGGGATGATGAACGGCAACGGCGGCAATCCGCCGCCGCGCTGGTTCAGGCCTCCGGTCCGAGCATCTTTTCCGGCGCCACCAGCCGATCGAAATCCTCGCCGGAAAGATAGCCCAGCTCGATACAGGCGTGGCGCAGCGTCAGGCCCTTTTCATGGGCGACCTTGGCGACCTTGGCCGCTTTGTCGTAACCGATATGCGGACTCAGCGCCGTCACCAGCATCAGGGAACTTTCCAGGTAATGCTTGATCTTCGGGCGATTCGGCTGGATTCCGTCCACGCAGTATTTAGCGAACAGCCCGCACGAATCGGCCAGCAGCGTGATCGAATGGAGCAGGTTGTGGATGATCACCGGCTTGAAGACGTTGAGCTCGAAGTTGCCCTGCGCGCCGGCGAAGCCGATCGCGGCGTCGTTGCCCAGCACCTGCGCGCAGACCATTGTCAGCGCTTCCGACTGGGTCGGATTCACCTTGCCGGGCATGATTGACGAACCCGGCTCGTTCTCTGGCAATTGCAGCTCGGCGAGTCCGCAGCGCGGCCCGGAACCCATCCAGCGGATATCGTTGGCGATCTTCATCAGCGAGCAGGCGAGCGTTTTGAGCGCCCCGCTGGCCATCACCAGCGCGTCATGGGCGGCCAGGGCGGCGAACTTGTTGGGGGCGGATTTGAACGGCAGGCCGGTCAGCTTCGCGAGGCGCGCGGCGCAGCGCTCGGCGAATTCGCGATGGGTGTTGAGGCCGGTGCCGACCGCGGTGCCGCCGATCGCCAGCTCCATCACGTCGGGCGTCACGGCCTTGATGCGCGCGACGTCCTGATCGAGTTGCGCGATATAGCCGGAGAACTCCTGGCCGAGCGTAAGCGGCACCGCGTCCATCAGATGGGTGCGGCCAATTTTGACGATATCGGCGATTTCGGCCTGTTTATGCTTGAGCGCCGCCAGCAGTTTCGCCAGCGCCGGCAGCAGGCGATGGTTCATCTCCTCGGCCGCCGCGATATGCATCGCGGTGGGAAAGGTGTCGTTCGACGATTGCGCCATGTTGACGTGATCGTTCGGATGGATCGGCTTTTTCGAGCCCATCTCGCCGCCGGCCATTTCGATCGCGCGGTTCGAGATGACCTCGTTGGCGTTCATGTTGGTCTGGGTGCCGCTGCCGGTCTGCCAGATGCGCAGCGGGAACTCGGCGTCGAGCTGGCCCGCGATCACCTCGTCGGCGGCGCGCACGATCAGGTCGGCGAGATTCGGCGCGAGCGTGCCGAGATCGCGGTTGACCTCGGCGGCGGCCTTTTTCAGCAGGCCGAACGCGCGAATCACCGAGCGCGGCATCAGGTCGTGGCCGATCGCGAAATGCAGCAGCGAGCGCTCGGTCTGGGCGCCCCAGTAATGGTTGGCGGGCACTTCGATCGCGCCCATGCTGTCGGTTTCAATCCTTACGCCGTGGCCGTCTTTCATCGCCTTGAACTCCAGGTTGCGCGGTCGCAAACCTTAAGAATCCTAATCGTTACAGCGCGTCGGATCGAGTCTTTTGCGCGCGCCGAAAAAAGCCGCCGCTATGGCGCCGTGGCGCGCAAAGCGTCATAAATAGGGACGGTTGACTTGAATCCGGCCGTGCGCTTTTCTAAACCGCCCGGATCGGACCGGGCCGCCTTAGCGTAATTTTCCGAGGAGATGACAAGCACCCATGCCGTGGCCGATTACCCGCCTTTGCATCGACTGCCTGGACACTGGATGCGTCAGCGTATGCCCGGTCGATTGCATTTATGAATACGCCGGCGAGGACCGCGCCAGCTTTCCGAACCAGCTCTACATTAATCCCGACGAATGTATCGATTGCGGCGCCTGCGAGCCGGAATGTCCCTGGCAGGCGATTTTCGAGGAACCGGCGGTTCCGGAAGTCTTCAAGGACGATATCGCGCTCAATCACAAGACCACCGAGATTGCCGATCAGTTCAAGGTCAAAGCCTTCCAGCAGACCGATCATCCGACGTCCGAACAGATTGCGGCCAACAAGGCCAAGTGGGGCTGGACCGAAAGCTGAACGGCGCCGCCTGACGGATTTTTGCGCGGACGCGCTGTCGTATCGGCGGCGCGTCCGTGTGGCGGCGCGTCACGAACGCCGCTGATCTTGCCGACTTCTGGGCGGCAAGGCTCGCTTCGACGATGATCACGCTCGGTACGCTGATCCGAGCGGTCGGTTTTTACAGTTGGCCAAGACCGACACACTTGACGCCCAAGCGCTGGCGCGTTGTGGCGCGGCGGTCAAACCCCGAGTGCGCGCGTTGCCGGACGCACAAGCCCAGGCGCGCGCGGCTCTGGTCAGCCGCCGCCGACTGGTTGAGATGCGTACGGCGGAAAAAAACCGCCGG
>DAHZDR010000453.1 GCA_027403435.1 Deltaproteobacteria bacterium | reverse complement strand
CGCGCGCGGAACTCTGGCGGATCGCGGAAAGCGCCGCGCCTGAACCGCCGCATTCACGCCATCGCGGGCAATATGCCGCTATTTTCGGATTTGACCGGCTATGATTGTTAACGCCCTCCGGGCGAGCCGCGTGTAATCGCGATCCGGCGGACGCTGCGGGCGCGCCTTGCATCGCCGGCCGGCAAAGGCCAGTATAGGCGGTCAAAGTCCGCAAAGCACTATCGGCCATTTTCCGCTATCAAGTTGTCGTAGGTATTTTCACCTACTCGGCTAGGTATTTTTACCGCGTCCGTTACTGACTATTCCGGTTTTACCGTATCGGCCTCATGGCTAGCCTTTAATCATCCGCTTCGCGAACTCTTCGCCTTGATTGGCGGAAATCATAAGCGGCGGAAGATCGGGGGCACCATGGACAATCACACGCCAGCGACGATCGTTACGTCCCCCTCGAACCAAAATCCGGAAAATCGCCGGACCGCGCGCATCTGGGGCCACGGCATTCAGCTTGATGCGATCGCCAATCTTGCGCATGAGCTGCGCACGCCGGTCCAGGTGCTGCTGGGCTATCTGGACATCCTGCGCGACGATTACGCCGAGGAAATGTCGGCCAAGCCGCGCGAATTGCTGGAGCGGATGAACGCCAACGCGCATGACCTGGCGCAAACGATCGAAAACGTGATGCACTTCGTGCTTGCCGAAGCCAACGCCGAAGCGCTGATCGACGAGGAGATTTCGCTGCGGAGCCTGATCGCCGAAATCGCTCCGACGCTGGAAGCGGCGAACCATCGCAAACGCTTGACGCTGGAAATCGAAACCGGGCGCGCGCCGGCGCGGATCAATGCGTCGCGGCGCTCATTGCGCTCAATCATCCTCAATCTGACGCTTAACGCGATTAAGTTCACCGAAAGCGGCAGCGTGCGGCTGGAGATGCGGAGCGGCCGGCAGACGAACGCGCTCGAACTGGAATTGAGCGACACCGGCCCCGGCATGAGTCCCGCGACGCTGGAGGAGGCGATGCAGCCGTTTGCGCAATTGTCGCACAGCAGCGCCCGGCGCTATCGCGGCCTTGGCCTTGGCTTGGCGGTGGTGCAGCGGCAAATCGCCGCGATGGGCGGCAAGCTCGAATTGCGACCGCGCGCGGGCGGAGGATCGACTTTTATCGCCACCTTGCCGGTGCGGGTGGTCGAAGAGAAGACGCCTCCGGCGCGGCTTCCGGCCGGAGCCCGCAAGCAGCCTCCGCTTCCGCCCCCGGCGGCGCCCAATCTGCGCAAGTCCGCGCGAAATTCATTCTGAGCGGCGCCGCGCTCCGAACCGGCGCGGACGGCGACCGGCGCGGCATCCGGAACAAACATGGTGGTCCCCCATCCGCCGCGACGGCTTCGCGCGCCATACGCGCTTGACGGCAACCACGCGGCGCAGCGCGCCGCGGCCCGCTGTCAGCGATAGTGCCGCATCAGGCCAACCACCACCCCACGGATACTCAGGCTCTCTTCATCGACGAAAATCGGGTCCATCGCTGGATTCGCCGGCTGCAGCCGCACCCGGCCGCCGCTCTCGGGGTAATATTTCTTGACGGTCGCCTCGCCGTCGATCAGCGCGACCACGGTTTCGCCGGCGTTGGCCCCATCGCGGCTCTCGACGATGATGTAGTCGCCGTCGCGAATTCCCTCGTCGATCATCGATTCGCCGCGCACGTGCAGGCAGAAAGTGGCGTCGCGCCGCACGAACTCCTCGGGCACGACGATCGTGTCGCGCCCTTCAATCGCCTCGATCGGCGCGCCCGCCGCGACCTGGCCGAGCAGCGGCAGCTCACGCGCCCCGGCGTTGCCGGCGCCGGCGATTTCCAGCGCGCGGCTGTGATTATGCGTTCGGCGGATGGCGCCCTTTTGTTCGAGGTTCCGCAAATGCTTGTGCACGGTCGCCAGCGACGACAGGCCAAAGTACTCGCCCATCTCGGCCAGAGTGGGCGCATAGCCGTGCTGTCCGATATAATCGTTCAAGTAATCGACCATCTGCTTCTGCCGCTTGGTCAGAGTCGCCATTGTCGTCGCCTCCCCTGCTGAGGCAGAATAATGGCGAAAATTGGGCGAATTCGCAAGCCGCGGTTTTTCGCGCCGGGCGCGGCGGATATGCTCCCGAGCGACGGCGCGCGGACGGTCGAAACGGTGCTTAATGGCAAGAATCAGGTTGATCTTCGAAAACGGCGACCCAGAGCGGATTATCGAATTCGATCCGGCGGCGGCGCCGTTTCAGCATGACGGGCGGCCGGGCGCGATTCTCGACGTGCTGCTCGGCCACGGCGTCCATCTGGAGCACGCCTGCGGCGGCAACTGCGCCTGCACCACCTGCCACGTGATCGTCAGGCAGGGCTTCGAGCGGCTGGGAGAGGCGTCCGAGCAGGAGGAAGACCTGCTCGATCGGGCGCCCGGATTGACGCCGAAATCGCGGCTGGGATGCCAGGCGGTGCTGACGGACGCGGAGGCCGAATATGTGATTGTCGTGCCGCGCTTTACGATCAATCAGGTGAGCGAGGGGCGCGGATGAGCGACGCGGAAAACCCGGCGGCGGCGGCGCCGGCGCGCCGTCCGACGATACGCGCGCGCATCGAACGGATTCACGACCACGCCGCCGACACGCGTTCGCTCTGGCTGCGGACGATCGCGCATGGGATGCCGCGGTTCGCGCCGGGCATGTTCATTTCGATCGCGATACCGCTGGCGGAGGGCGCGCGCGTGCGCCCCTATTCGATCGCGTCCAGCCCGGAAGACGGCGAGCCGTTCGAAATCTGCTTCAATCGCGTGCCGCACGGCGCCGGCGTCGCCTGGCTCTTCGCGCGCGGGGTGGGCGACACGATCGAATTCACCGGACCGTTCGGCGCCTTTACGCTGGATCGGACGCCGGAGGCGGAAACGATCTTTGTCGCGGAGGGAACGGGCGTCGCGCCAATTCGGCCGATGGCGCGGCGCGCGCTGAGCGACGCCGGCGGCCCGCCGATCCATCTGCTGTACGCGGCCGACCGCGCCGACCATCTGCTGTATCGCGACGAATTCGAACGGCTCGCGCGCACGCATCCGCGTTTCCGTTTCGAACCGAAGATCATCGCCGCCGACGCCTTGTGGGCCGAAGTATCCGGCGAGGTTCAGGCGCGCTGGCTGGACGCGGACGCGAAGCGCAACCGCAATTTCTATCTCTGCGGAGTCGGCAAGGGCGTGCTCGATTTGCGCGACCGGCTGCGCGCGGGCGGCTACGAACGCCGCGCCGTGCGCTACGAGCAATGGTGAGCCGCGCGCGCGTTCAGGCCAAGCGCGCCAGTATCGCGACGGTTTCGCGGATTCCGCTGACGCGGCGATTGCGGACGATCGCGCCCTCACGCTCCAGCCGCGCGGCGGCGCGATCGACCAGCGCCGGATCAATCGCCAGCATGCGGGCGATCGCGCGCTCGGCGCCATAGCCGGCGATTTCGAAATAACGCCGCGTGATCGCCAGCGCCGCCGCGGCCGGCGACAGCGCGCGCGCCGCGCGGATCGCGTCAGCCCAGCGCCGCTCCATCGTGTCCCAAACGTAGGTAAAGGGATCGTAGCGCTCTGCGACCTTGAGCGCGAGAAATTTTTCCTGCAACTCTTTCATCGCGCGATCGAATTCGGCGCGCATTTTCGGCTGCGCGCGGCCGCTGGCGAGCTTGAGCGCGAGCGTCTCGGCCGCGCCGCGCCTGGCCAGCGCGTCCATCACCAGCTTCGCGCAATGCGAGAGCCGCCCGCGTGCGTAGAGCCGCCGATAGCCGCCCGGCGCGACGCGCAGGCGCAGGAACGCCGGCAGGATCGCGGGCGCGATAAAGCCCGGCCGCCCCGCGATCGCTTTGCCGTAATAGACCGCCTTGCGCGCGGGCAGCGCGTCCTTCAGATTCCACGTCATCATGATCGCGCGGTCATGCTGGATATGCTCGGGCAGAGGCGGTTCGCGCCGGCCCTCGATCGCCTCGCGCAAGCAAGGCAGGCCCAGCCCGGCGGTAAAGGCCGCACAGAAGCCGGTTTCCTCGATGAAGGCGAGCGCGGCGGCCTCGCCGCTAATTCGCCGCGACGGCGTCCGGCGAAAGTTATGGTCGCGATAGGCCTCGAGGGCGGCGGCCAAATCGCCGCTCCGGGCGGACCCGGCGCCGGCCGGCTGCGCTCCCGCGCGAACCATCGCCGGCCGGCCGCTCATCGCGCGGCGCGCGCGCGGGCCGCGTGCCGCACGCATTCCCGGAACAGCGCCGCGTAATTCAGCTTCGCGCCGAGTCCTTTCATGATTCCGTCGAGGCCGATCAGGGCGCGCAGCAGAAAGATGCTGTGCCGGGGCGACTGGTAGAGCTTGTGCTCGAAGGCGATTTCTCCGACCCGCGCCGCCTTGGCGACCGCGTCGAACTCGTCGGGATGGTACGGGCGATCGGTGATTACCGGCTCGAACAGCAGGTAGATGATCGCCACCATCGGGGCCGGCTCCCGCGCGCGCTCGAGATAGCCGAGCTTGACGAGCGCCGCGGCGATCGCGGCGTCGTCCCGCGCGATAATCCCCTGCGCCAGTTGCAGGCTCGCCTTGCGCACCGGTTCGGAGAAATGGCGCACGGAACCGAAGTCGAGGATGCCGAGCCGCGGATGATAGGTCACCAGGTAGTTGCCGGGCTGCGGATCGGTGTGCAGCACGCCAAATTCGAGAATCTGCCGCCACACCAGGCAGTAATATTTCTTCTCCACCCATGCGCGCAGTTTGGCGTCGGTCTGCGCGCCGAAAACGTCGGCGAGCCGGTAGCCGTCGATATAGGTCATTGTGAGCACGCGCCGCGAACTCAACTCTTTGATCACGCGCGGCAGCACGAGTTCCCCGTCGTCTTCGAGCAAGCGGTTGAATTCGCCGATATTGTGCGCCTCGGCCGCATAATCAAGCTCCTCGCGCAGGCGCTCTTCGAGTTCGGCGTAAACGGTCTTGGTGTCAATCTTCTGGCGCATCAGATCGCCCGCCAGCGCCTGCATCGCGCGCAGCAGGAGCTTGAGATTGCCCAGGTCCTGCTCGACGGTGGCGTCAACGCCGGGGTACTGGATTTTGACCGCCACCTCTTCGCCGTTTTTGAGCCGCGCGCGATGGACCTGGCCAAGCGAAGCGGCGGCGAACGCTTCGCGATCGAAGCTCGCGAACAGTTGTTCGGGGGCCTTGCCGAACTCGCGCCGGATCTGTTTGGCGATCGTCGCATAGTCCATCGGCGGCACGCTCGACTGCGTCGCCTTCAGGATATCCAGCGCCGCGCCGGGCAGCAGGTCGGCGCGCGTCGAAAGCATCTGGATCAGCTTCATGAAGGCGCCGCGCAACTGCTGGGAGCCTTCGACGATGCGCCGGGCGTTGCGCAGATGGGTGTCGAGGAGCGCCTGTTCGTAGCGTCCGGACGCGAGGAACGGACGGCGCAGCGAGGTCCACAGGTAGCTTGAGCCAACCTGCGAAGCGAGTCCGCCGATTTTAATCGCGCGGCGCGCGCGCCCGCTGGTCAACTCCTTGCGTTCAGCCATCACTCGCGTCCATCCGGCAATCCCAGCCGATTGATCAGCGTCGCCGCGAAGGCCGCGCCGAAACCGTTGTCGATGTTCACCACGGTCACGCCGCTGGCGCAACTGTTGAGCATCGCGAGCAGCGCCGCGATACCGCCGAGAGACGCGCCGTAGCCAACGCTGGTGGGCACGGCGATCACCGGCCGATCGACCAGTCCCGCGACCACCGAGGGCAACGCCCCTTCCATCCCGGCGACGACGATCAGCGCCGCCGCCCGCCGCAACCGCGCAAGATTCGCGGCCACGCGATGCAATCCGGCGACGCCGACGTCGTACAGCCGTTCGACCGGATTGCCGAAAATTTCCGCGGTCAGCGCCGCCTCTTCAGCCACCGCCATATCGGAAGTGCCGGCGCTCACAATCAGCACCGGCCCATGGCCGCGCGGACGTGACGGTTCGCGCACGATCATGCCGATTCGCGCGGCGGGCCGGTAGTCGAGCGCGCGCAGCCGCCGGCGCACCGCGCGCGCCTTGGCGGCGTCCAGCCGCGTCACCAGCAGATTGGTTCCCGCGGCCACGATTCGCCGCCCGATCGCGGCAATCTGCTCGGCGCTTTTGCCTTCGCCAAAAATCACTTCGGGCAGGCCGCGGCGCAGCGCGCGATGATGATCGATCCGGGCGAAGCCCAAATCCTCAAACGGCAAATGACGCAGCCGTTCAAGCGCGGCCGCGGGTTCGACGCCGCCGGCGGCGACGCGTTCGAGCAGTTTGAGCAGGGTCGCTTCGGTCATCGGCGGCGCGCATCGCCCGCGCGTGGCGGACGGTCAAGATGAATCACCACTTCGCGGACGGCCCGCGCGTCGCTGCGCGCCACGGTAATCGTCAAATCTCCCGCCTTAAGTTGTTCGCCGGGCCGCGGAATATGGCCAAGACGTTCGACCATCAATCCGCCAATTGTAGCATATTCGGCGCCTTCGGCCAGATTGAGGCCGTAGCGCTCGTTGAGTTCGGCGACTTTCGCCAGCGCGGAGACCGCCAGCGCGCGCGGCCCAACGAAACGCGCCAGCTCTTCGCGCACGTCATGCTCGTCCTCGATTTCGCCGACCACCTCTTCGAGCAGGTCCTCCATCGTGATAATGCCCGACGCGCCGCCATATTAGTCCACCACGACGGCGAGCGTCTCCCGCGTGCGTTGCAGCGCGAGCAGGATTTCATCGAGCGGCGTCGCCTCCGGGAAATAGCTCACCGAGCGCATCACTTCGCCAACCGTGCGATTCAAATCCGGCGCCTCGAGCAAATCAAAGGCGTGCACCACGCCGACGATATTGAAAATGCGCTCGTGGAATACCGGAATCCGGGTGAAGCCCTCGCGCCGCACCAGTTCGATCACGCCGGCCAGCGTGGTGGTCTCGGGCGCCGCCTCGACCCGCACCAGCGGCACCATCGCCTTGCGCGCCTCGGCGCGGGTGAAGCGGAAGATGCGGCTGATCATCTGGCGTTCGGCGGGCAGAATCGCGTCGTGATGCGGCGCGGCGTGCGGATGGGCCTGGCTGGGACGACGGCGCACCAGCCGCGCCAGGTCCTCGCGGCTAAGAAAGACGCTGTCGGCCTTGGGCGAAACGCCGGCCACCCGCCGCAGCACCCGGCTGAGCGCGGTCTCGGCGGCCAACAGCGGCGTCAGGATCGCGGCCAGGATCAGCAACGGACGGGCGGCGCAACGCGCGACTGAGAGCGGCGCCCGCAACGCCAGCATCTTGGGCGCGGCCTCGCCAATCAGCAGCGTAACCGGCGCGAGGATAAACGGCGCCAGATAGGCCCAGCGCCCGGAAATTCCATGCAGAAAGCTGGTGAGCGCGGCGGCCGCGATCGCCGTCGCCAGATTGTTGCCGGTCAGCAGCAACGCCACGATCCGGTCGCGCCGCTCGAGCATCCGCGCGACCGGCTTCGCCGCGGCGACGCCGCGCTCATGCTCGGCGCGCACCTTGAACTCATCGGCGGCGATCAGCGCGATTTCGCCGGCGGCGAAAAACGCCTGGCAGGCGACGCACGCCACGACCGTCGCGATCAGCGTCACGGGTCGCATCGTCTGAGCCTCACGGTCTCCACGGTCGCGCCGCGCACCCGTTCCACCGTCGCTTCGAAGTCGCCGAGCCGGAAGCTTTCGCCCTGGCGGGGCACGCGGCCCAGCCGGCGCAACACCAGCGCGCCGAGCGTGCGCGGACCGTTGCCGCCGATCGAGCCGTGGGCGCCCAGCGCCTCGCGCAGGCGCTCTAAATCGAGACTGCCCGCGGCGAGCCATTCGGCCTCGCCAACGGTGGTCAACTCCGGTCCTTCGTAGTCGAATTCGTCGCGGATTTCGCCGAAGAGTTCTTCGAGCAGATTCTCGAGCGTGATCAGTCCGAGCATGCCGCCGTATTCGTTGACCACGATCGCCAGCTGAAAGCGGCCGCGCCGCATCTCGTCGAACAGCTCGCCCAGCGGCTTGCCGGGCGGCGCGTACACCGCCGGACGCAGCAGCCGCTCCAGGCGCGGTTCGGCGTTATCCAGCCGGCGCGTCACGAGGTCCTTGACGTGCAGGACGCCGACGATGTTGTCGGGCGACGAACGATAAATCGGAATGCGCGAGAAGTGGCCGGCGACCACTTCCGCGACCAGCCGCTCGCGCGGCGTATCGATCGGCAGCGAGAACATCTTCTCCCGCGGCGTCATAACTTCGCTCACGCGGCGATTGCCGAAATCGAACACGCGATGGATCAGCTCGCGCTCCTGCGGCTCGACTTCGCCCTGGAATTCGCCGACCCGCAGCAGCGCCTTGAACTCCTCTTCCGAAACCGGTTCGGGATGCGGCGGTTCGGCGATCGGCGCGAACCATTTGGCGACCGGATGGACCAGCGTGGCGAACGCCGCCAGCGGCCGCGCCGTAAACGACGCAATCAGGGCGGGAAAGCCCAGCGCGAAAGTCTTGGGCGTGATGTCGCAAAAGATCAGCACGACGAACAGCATCAGCGGCGCCGCGATCCACGCGCCGATCGGCCCCAGCCACGTCAACAGAAACGCGGTGGCAAGGCATTCGGCGAAGACGTTGGCGGCCTCGTTGAGGCCGATAATCAGGACCAACGACTCCAGTGGACGCGCCATCAGCCGGGCCAGCGCCTGCCGAACCGCGGCGCCGAGCCGCTCACGCGTATGCTCCATCCGCACCAGCGCGAAGAGCGCGGTTTCCGACGCCGCCAGCATCGCGCTCAGCGTCAACAGCAGCGCGACCGCGATCGGCGGCAGGATCATTAGCGGATTCACTCGCGCTCCTTGAGCTGGTCCCAGCCGGCAAGAGCGGGCGTTCCGGCCTCGTCCGCGCCGATTAACCGCGCGCCCCGCCCGCGCACAATCCGGCCGATCCGGCTGACCGCCACGCCGAGCCGCCGGCTCAGTTCGGCGGAGGATTTTGCGGCGCGCAGCGCGAATAGCAGCTCGTAGTCTTCGCCGCCGCCGATCGCGAGCGTGCGATCGTCTCCGGCGACCGCGCGATAGGCGGCAGACAGCGGAATCGCCGCCGCGTCGATTTCCGCGCCGACGCCGCTGCGCTCGAGCAGATGGCCCAGGTCCTGCCAGAGTCCGTCGCTGAGATCGATCGCGGCGGGGGCGGGACGGATCCGCGCCAGGCGCATCCCGGCCGCGACCCGCGCGACCGGATTCAGGAAACGATCGATCAGAAAACGCCGCGCCGCCCCGCGCGCCGTGATTTTGCCGTCCAGAATCCGCCATCCCAGGGCGGCGTCGCCGAGCGTGCCGGTGACATAAAGATGGTCGCCTGGACGGGCCGCGCCACGCAGCATCACGCCGCCCTGCGCCGCGCCAACCAGCGCGATCGTAATCGACAGGGCCGCCGCGCGGGTGACGTTGCCGCCAACGATATCGACGCCGGCCGCCGCCGCCGCGCGCCCCAGTCCGGCGTAAAGCCGATCGAAAAAACGCGCGTCGAGGCCGGGCCGAATCGCCAGATTCACCACGCATGCGGCCGGCCGGCCGCCCATCGCGGCGATATCGCTCAGGTTCACCGTCAGCGTGCGCGCGCCGAGCGCTTCCGCCGAACCCCAATCGAGACGGAAATGGACGCCTTCGACCAGCGAATCGATCGTAATCAGCTCGCGGCCGCGCGCCGGCTTCAGGATCGCGCAATCGTCGCCGGGGCCAAGGATCGTTCCCGGCCGGCGCCGCAAGCGTGCGGTCAGCCGCGCGATTAACTCGAATTCTCCGGGCGCTTTACTCACGATCTCCGCCGTTCGGCGAGGCCGGGCGATGCGGACCGAGGCGGCGTCAGGGGACCTCCCGCGGACATGGAGCCGACCCGGCGGGCGGGACGATTAAAGGCATGTGGCTAGGCTAAATCAACGCGGACGAGCCGGCAAGAAGTTATCGGCGGCCGGCGGCGCGATGGACGAGCGGCCGGCGCCTGAGCTATAGGACAATCTGCGGCGGCGTATAGCGCGGTGCGTGGCTTCGGCGACGATTCCACCGCGCCGTTAGGGTACGACGCGCGGGCCAAGGAGGAACCTATGGCAACCCAGCGGAAAATCGACTACGAGGCGCTGGTCAAGCCTGATCGCGTCCATTCCAGCGTCTATACCGATCCTGAAATTTTCACCGAGGAACTCGACGCGATTTTCCATCGCGGATGGGTCTATGTCGGTCATGCCGGAGAAATTCCGCATCCCGGCGATTACCGGCTGAAGCGCATCGGCCGCTACCCCATAATCATGGCGCGCGGCGACGACGGCCAAATCCGTCTGCTGCTCAACCGATGCCGCCATCGCGGGGCCACCGTATGCCAAACGGAATGCGGCAACGCCGCGACCTTTCGCTGCGCCTATCACGCGTGGACCTATCGCAACACCGGCGAGTTAATCGGCGTCACCTATGAAGACGGCTACGGTGGCGCGCTGCGGCGCGAGGAACTGGGCCTCACGCCCGTGCCGCGCGTCGACGAATATCGCGGCTTTATTTTCGGCAGCCTGAGTCCGGCCGGAATCACCCTGGCCGACCATCTGGGCAAAGTCACGGAGCAGATCGATCTTTTCGTCGATCTTTCGCCGGCCGGCGAAATCGAAGTCCAGGCGGGTTCATCAAAGAGCAATTATCCGGGCAACTGGAAGTTGCAGATCGAAAACACCATCGACGGCTACCATCCGAATTTCAGCCACGAGACTTTTTTCGAGCTGATTCGCGAGCGCACCGGCGCCCGCATCGATGTTTTTACCGGCGGTTCGATCGGCGAGACGCGCGATATGGGCGGCGGCCATGTGATGCTCGATTATCGGCGCTATAACCGTCAATTCGTGTCACAGACGCATTCGACGCCGTTGCGGGTGCGCCAGAGCGCGACCGGCACGATGCCCTCCAGTTCGGCGCAAGACTATCGCGCCAGTATCGTGGCGCGCTACGGCGAGGAACGCGCCGCCGAAATCCTCAACGCCGGCGGCACGCATACGCTGGTCTTTCCCAATTTGGCGCTGCTCGGCGTGCAGATTCGCGTGATCTATCCGATCGCGGTGGATCAAACCGAAGTCGTGCTCTACCCCACCACGCTCAAAGGCGCCGCTGACAAGCTGAATCAGGCGCGCTTGCGCGCGCACGAGGATTTCTACGGCCCGGCCGGTTTCGGCCAGCCCGACGACGGCGAACTGTTCGCGCGCGTGCAAACCGGCATGCAGGCCGACCTCGACCCGTGGATGCTGCTGGCGCGCGGACTCCATCGCGAGCGCCGCGACGCCGACGGCACGCTGGTCGGCCAGATGACCGACGAGGTGCCGCAGCGCGGCATCTGGGCGCAATGGAAAAAGATCATGACGCAGACGCGGGCGGCGGACGAAAAATCGGGCGCGACCGGCCGTTCGCGCAATGCCACGGCGCGGACCACGCGCGTCGCGCGTTCGCGTTAGGACGGGCCCTCGCAATGGCGATCGATTACCGGCAAATCGAACAATTCGTCTATCGGGAAGCGCGCCTGATGGACGAAAACGCATACGACGAATGGCTCGCGATGTGGGCCGAAGAGGCGCTCTACTGGGTTCCGGCGAATATCGACAATCCCGACCCGGCGCGGCATATTTCGACCATCTACGACAACCGCAAACATCTCGAGGCGCGGATCAAGCGGCTCAAGTCCGGGATGGCGCATGCGCAGGCGCCGGTCTCGCGGATGCGCCGCGTCGTCTCGAATATCGAAATCGAGGAGCGGCCGGACGGAACCGTCGAGGTGTGGTCGAATTTCGTGCTGGGCGAACTCCGGCGCGGCCGTCAGGACGTTTTTATCGGCCGCACGACGCATCGCTTGCGGCCCGACGGCGCCGGCGGCTACCGCATCGCCGAGAAAAAAGTGCTGCTCCTCAACAACGACGGCTTCATCGACAATCTGACCTTCCTCGTCTGACCCACGGGCGCCACCAACAATTGAGCGGCGGCCAGGTGGACGATCGGCCGCTTCTTATGTACACTTGTGCATATGCGTGGGGCTGTGGGGTTTGAGTGGGACGAGCGCAAGGCGCGGGCAAATCTGCGCAAGCATGAAGTTGACTTCGCCGATGCGGCCACCATCTTCGAGGACGCCCATGCCGTGACTGTGGCCGACGACGATCTTGGGGAAGAGCGTTATGTCACGATCGGCATCGACGCGCTCGGCAGGATGCTGGTTGTGATTTACACCATGCGCGGCGAACGCATCAGGATTATTTCCGCGCGCCCGGCCACCCGGAATGAGCGCGCGGCCTATGAGAAGCAAGGTCTATGAAGCGCGAATACGATTTCAGCAAGGGCAAACGCGGCGCGGTCGTACCGTCCGAGCCGGGCAAGACCAGAATCACCATCCGGCTGGACAACGAAATTCTCGACCACTTCCGCAAGCGGGTCCACGAGATGGGCGGCGGGAATTACCAGACGCTCATCAACGATGCGTTGCGCGAGCACCTGCGGCGTGGCGGAATCGAGGCCGCCGTGCGCCGCGCCGTCCGGGAGGAGTTGAAAGATGCGGGGCTGAATCGCGTCGCAAGCAGGTGAAAACGTGCGCTAATACAATAATGAAATGCGTGTGCCATGCGTTTCGCTCGATTGCGGCGAAATCTCGGGCACGGGGGTCGGTATCGCCTGCGGCGACGGCCCGGTGGACGGCGGCGCCGGCAAGACGTTTTCTCCAGG
>DAHZDR010000450.1 GCA_027403435.1 Deltaproteobacteria bacterium | reverse complement strand
TCCGCGCGCAGCCGGTCGCGCCGCTGATGGTCGTAATCGACCGGATTGCGATCGGCGCGGCGGGCGCGGAAGAGCGGCTGCGCGAGGCGCTGGAGAAGGCCTTTTACCTGGGCGGCGGCCGGGCGCGCGCGGCGACTATCGAGCGCGACAATGGAACCGCGCGGACCGTGGAGGCGATCGATTTCGACCGGCGCTTCAACTGTTCACGCTGCGGCGCGGCTTATCCCGAGCCGACGCCGGCGCTGTTTTCAGCCAACAGTCCAATCGGCGCCTGTCCCGAATGCGAAGGCTTCGGCCGCACGGTCGAACTCGATCTCGACAAGGTGATGCCGAATCCGCGGCTCTCGTTGCGCCAGGGACTGGTGGCGCCGTGGCGCACGCCGGCCTATCGCGAAATGCAGCAGTGGATGCTCAAATGCGCGCGGCGGGCGAAGGTGCGCACGGTCGCGTCGTTCAATGAGATGACGGCCGAAGAGCGCGCCTGGCTGCTCGACGGCGAGCCACGCCGCGAGGGCGAGGCGCCGCCCGAGGGCGCGCGCCGGGACGAGCATTGGCCGGGAGTGCGCGGCTTTTTCCGCTGGATGGAGCGGCGGCGCTACAAGACCCACGTGCGGATTTTGCTGGCGCGCTACCGCCGTTTCGTCCCCTGCCCCGCTTGCGGCGGGAGCCGGCTGCGGGCGGAGGCGCTCAACGTGGTGATTGACGGCAAATCGATCGCCGACGTCAGCCGGATTCCGGTGCGCGATTTGCCGCGCTGGATCGCGACGCTCGGGCGGCGCAAGGAAATCGCGCGGCGCGCGGCCGTGCCGCTGCGCGAGCTGAAAAACCGGATCGGCTACCTGAACGAGGTGGGCCTCGGCTACCTGACGCTGGATCGCCAGGCGCGCACGCTTTCGGGCGGCGAGGCGCAGCGCATCCATCTGGCGAGCGCGCTGGGCAGCCTGCTCACGGAGACGCTCTACGCGCTCGACGAGCCGACCGTCGGGCTGCACGCGGCGGATTCGCGGGCGCTGCTCGGCGTGCTGCGCCATCTGCGCGACCTGGGCAACACGGTGGTGCTGGTCGAGCACGATCCGGCGATGATCGCCGGGGCGGATTACCTCGTCGAGCTGGGTCCGGGCGGCGGGCGCGACGGCGGCAAGCTGCTGTACGCGGGCGAACCCGCGGGTCGGCCGCGCGACGACGCGGACGAAACCCCGGGCCGGGTGCTGCTGATGCGCGCGCTGGCGCGTCAGCATCTGGTGACGCGGCGCGATCCGGCGGTGCGAATCGTGCGGGCGCGAGAGCACAATCTGCGCGATCTGAGCGTGTCGATACCGCTGGGACGGATGGTCTGCGTCACCGGCGTTTCGGGATCGGGCAAATCGACGCTGATCGAAACCGTGCTCTACAACAACTATCTGCGGCGCGAGGGCGAGGGCGCGAGCGAGGCCGGCGCCTGCGAACGAATCGAAGGTCTCGAGCAAATTGGCGAGATGGTGCATATGGCGCAGGAACTGCCGGCGCGTTCGCTGCGTTCGAATCCGGCGACCTATCTGAAGATTTACGACGAAATCCGCAAAATTTTCACGGCGTCGCCGGAGGCCCGGCGGATTGGCGCGCGCACGCGGGATTTCTCCTTCAACGTCGAGGGCGGCCGCTGCGAGCGCTGCCACGGCGTCGGCACGGTGACGATCGAAATGCACTTCATGGCGGATCTGGAAGTGAAGTGCGAGGCGTGCGACGGGCGGCGCTTCAAGAGCCATATCCTGGCGATCCGCTTTAAGGGCCGCAATATCAGCGAAACGCTCGAGCTGACCGCCGAAGCGGCGCGCGCCTTTTTCGATCCGCGCAAATATCCCGGCCTGACGCGGCGGCTGGATTCGCTGATTGCGGTCGGCCTCGGCTATTTACAGCTTGGGCAGGCGACCTCGACGCTCTCGGGCGGCGAGGCGCAGCGCCTCAAGCTCGCGCGTTTTCTGCTGGCCGATCTCGAACCGCCGCGCACCAACGACAAGGGCAAACCGCTGCCCCGGATGTTCCTGCTCGACGAGCCGACGACGGGGCTGGCTTCGTCCGATATCCGCCGGCT